>JAITAN010000029.1 GCA_031284105.1 Treponema sp.
TATATATTAAGAGAGAAGGTAGGCGTTATGGACGGATTATCATTAAAAGAACGTTACGGGCATCTTTTCGGACAACTTTCCGAACTTTCCCGCGCTCCGGCTAAAATCAATGAATTCAATGTGTATCAAGAAGGAAATCCAAATATCCGCAAAATGATGGATGCAATGCTTGAAGAAAATCTGTTGCCTGGTTCTCGTCTTGAAGGACGAGAACATTTTGCGGAATTCTTTGAACAGGTCAAGGCGGGAAAGCGCGGGCTGTTCCTCGCGGAACACTACAGCAATCTGGATTTGCCCGCTATTTTTTATCTTTTGGAGCATGATGAAAGCGATTTCGGTAAGGAAATTGCGCGGCGGATTGTTGCTATTTCCGGCTTGAAACTGAATGAAGACAACCCATTGGTAAGAGCGTATACCGAAGCCTTTACCCGCATCGTGATTTATCCCAGCCGGAGTCTTGCAAAAGTAACGGACATAGAGGAAATAAGCCGGGGCAAAAAGATAAATATGGCAGCCATGCGCGCCATGGATACGGCGCGGCTGAATAAACAAATAATAGCGGTTTTTCCCAGCGGCACCCGTTATAGACCCGGTAAACCGGAAACAAAGCGGGCAGTCCGTGAAATAGACTCATACCTACGAATCTTTGATATTATGATCCTCGTATCAATTAACGGCTCTTGTTTACGCCTTTCCTCCGATAACACGGAAGACATGCTTGCCGACCAAGTTTTCCATGACAAAGTTATCGTTGCTTCCGGTCCCGTGATGGAGTGCAAGCCTTTCCGCAAGGCACTCATTAACGGCATTGATCCCGCGAGCGGTATTGACCCTAAACAGGTAACGAGCAACCGTATTATGGAACTACTTGAGGAGCAGCATATAAAGTATGAAGCCGTAAAAGCCGCGGAATAACCGTCGGGGGATGGGGCTATTTATTGCCGCCATCCCCTTTTTTTGTGAATACCACCTGTCTGAAGCTGAAAAGATAATCGGCTAAAGAGATATATGCCAGCATCACGCAAATGACGGAAAGCACGATGACGATGTTCTTCGTAAAGGGCGGCAAATCAAAACCGAACCGCCTGCAACTTTCCAGCAAGAGCGTATAAAAACAGGTAATGATATAGGAAACCGTCTTTGTTTTTCCGCCTTTACGCGCTCCGATTGCAACGCCCTGTTGGGCTGCCATCAGCCGTACAAAGTTGATAACAAATTCACGATACACTATGAGTAATAAGGCAAAAGCCGGTATATAGCCGCTCAAAGTAAGACAGAAAAAAACAGTTACATTGAGTATTACATCACAAAATGGGTCGAAGAGCTTACCGAAATTACTTACTTCATTACGTTTGCGTGCAAAGTATCCATCAAAATAATCGGTAAGTTCCGCAAAGACAAGCAACGGGATCATCACGAGCACTGATACCGCCCCGAAATACCCTGTCCAGATAGGAATAAAATATACCAAAAAAAAGACCGGCGCAAGAAAACCCCGCAACCATGTAAATTTATCTGCTAACTTCATAATACAAGAAATATACTCCTAGCCATCAAAATTTTGAAGCGCCGCGATTTTCCAAAACATCCATCACCTCATCAAAACTGGCGCAGGCAAAGCAACGGCGGGCTTTTTCTTCGGCGTCTTTTTTGGAAATGCCGGTGATCGCCCGTTTTACGCCGCCTATAGCGCTTGGACTCATGCTAAGTTCGGTTATACCCATGCCGGCAAGTACTTGACTAAGCAGAGGATCTCCCGCCATTTCACCACAGACACTGATGGGAATGTTCGCTTTGTGCGCAGCATCGGCGGACATCTTGATTGCCCGCAAGACTGCGGCTTGATGTACGTTTGCGAGTTCCGATAAAGTGCTATTTCCTCGATCAGCGGACATGATGTATTGAGATAAATCGTTTGAGCCGATGCTGAAAAAATCAGACGCTGCTGCAAGTTTATCCGCCATGATCGCCGCCGCGGGGGTTTCCACCATTATCCCAAGCGGGACAGGCCATAAGTGTGCAACGCCTTCCTGTTCAAGCCCGACATGAGCCGTTTCAAGCATTTCCTTGCAGAAACGTACTTCTTCCACCGTGCTTATCATAGGCGCCATTATCTTTACCTTAAAACCCAACCCCGCACGAAGTATGGCTCGTAGTTGGCTGATGAAAAGCCGCCGTTCTCTTTGACAAAGCCTTATTCCGCGCACGCCTAGGAAAGGATTCTCCTCTTTCTGCTGATCAAGCCAGGGAAGAGGTTTGTCGCCGCCTATGTCAAGGGTACGAATAGTAACAGGGTCATTATGGAAAAACATCAGTATCTCTTTGAGCATAGCGACTTGAGCCGCTTCATCGGGAACATTCGGACTAGAAAGAAAGAGAAATTCAGTACGCAGCAATCCTATACCTTCGGCATGGTACTCGACGGCTTTTTTTGCATCCCGCTTTTCGCCCACATTGGCGCGTATGTATATCTTTACCCCGTCTGTTGTAACAGCGTCTTTCTTGCTATCTTCAAAATCCTGCTTCTTTTTCTCCTCCCAACCGGCAATTTTCTTTTTAAAACTTGACTGCGTTTGTAAATCAGGGTTGACCGTAACCGAGCAATTCTTTCCATCAATAATGACCAATGTTCCGTTTTCCACATTTTCATCAAGATGATACCCCGATATGCCGGGTATACCAAGCGTTTTGGCCAGAATCGCAGCGTGGGATGTTGCGCCGCCTGTTTCGCTTAAGATCCCGCGAATCCTGTTTTCAAAGCGGACAATCATAGAAGGCTGCACTTCTTTGGCCGCAAGGATGAGGTCGCCGAAATCTTCCCCCTCTATTTTTTTCTGTCCGGTAAGGACGGCAAGTACACGGGAAGCTACATCGTTGATATCGGCTGCCCTTTGCGGAAGATAAGCGCCGGGAAGTTTGCGGTAATCCGCAGCTAGTTTGTTCATCTTTTGCTGATAAAGATATGCGGCATCCACGCGTTCCGTACGTATAATGTTCTTCACCTCATCAATGAGGTCTTCATCCATCAAAATAAGTTTTTGTGCATTGAAGATACCTGCCTCGTCCGTGTGCCCTTCTTGAACAAGACGTACTTCGTGTGTCTCAAGTTCCGCCCTTACTTGTGCAAGAGCTGTCTCAAAGCGGTTGATTTCCGACTCGGTGTCGTTTATCGTCCGCCTGATGCAGACTTCAGCGGCGCCTTCGCGATAAAGCCGCCCCATCGCAATCCCCGGCGCAAGAGACAACAGTTTATCCTGCTGTTTTACCTCAGTTTCAAGAAGTACGGGCGGTTCACCAAAGTTGTCGTCCACAAGTTTTTGCAGGGCGTTAAGCGCTCGATCGGCATCATGCCCGGATATTCGCAGTTCAACTTCATCTCCAAGCAGTATGCCGAGCAGAGCAAGCTTGTTGATACTACGCGCCGATTCGGGACCTTTGTTCCGGCTGATATTTTTTACTTTTACAATAGCGTTAAACGAAGCTGCCGTACTTACCAGCATTGAGGCGGGACGGGCATGGAGACCATTTTTAAGGTGGGAAACAAATCTATACGATAGATAAGCACCTTCATCTTCGGGAACAGATTCAACTACCGGTACTGCGGTATCACCTAACTCAAGCTGTTTCGCAGCCAACGCGGTACCGGCTTCTTGTCTGACAATTTCAAGACTATTTCCGATAGAAATTTGCACCGCAGCAGAAACGGCACCCTCAACAAAAGGGGCGGCACAGAGCCTTATGTGTTCTGCTTTTTCGTTCTCGATGAATTCAATGGCTGTCTTGGCGCTTAATATGGCGCTGCCCATATCCATGAGCACAAGAACGCCGTCATCCGAATAAACCGATTCTATAGCTTGCATAATATCCATGGCGTCTGTACCGAGTTCAGCGTAACTATCACCCACCCCACCCGCAGCGGCTATAGGAATCGCAACATTAGAAGAAACTTGCCGGGCAAGATAAGCGGCTGCATCTGCCAAAGCCCGGCAATGTGAAACAAGAACAAGTCCTACCAAAATATCATCCTAACACTCCGGCAGCGGTTTGCAGCAACAAAAAAGTACTGCTTGCACCCGGATCCTGATGGCCTATACTGCGCTCTCCAAGATAACTGGCACGCCCTTTCTTAGCCTGAAGCGGTATAGTTGCTTTCATACCTTCTTCTGCAGCGGATGCTGCAGCCTTCAGAACTTCCTTTATTTCGTTTCCTCCAGCCGCTTTCAGTACCGACAGGGCAGGAAGCCATGCGTCAAGCATCGTTTTATCGCCCTTCTGCGCCTTGCCAAGCTGCTCTATACCCTGTACTCCCTTTTCAAAGGCGGCTGTCCATGCAACAAGGTCAACTTCCGGCTTACCCGCAAGGACGGCGGCAGCACGAAGAAAAAATGTACCGTAGAGAGGACCAGAAGCGCCGCCTACGCTTTTTATTAGAGAGGTTGAAACGGTCTTAAAAACAGCGCCGATGTCGGCAGGCGAAGTCGTATCTATTGCGGCTACAACGGCGTTGAAACCCCGCTCCATATTGACTCCATGATCCCCATCCCCAATATCGGAGTCGAGTTTAGAGAGGAAATCCTTTTGTTCGGTGTATACGATGTTGAGTTCTTTTAGCCAGTCAATAACCTGTTGCAAAGTTATCATCATATTCCCCAGCGAAGACCCGGTGTCAGAACAGGCGCATCCCACAGTTTCACAATATCGGCATCGGCTTTCATAACCGTAATACTGAACCCCTGCATCTCAAGAGATGTGATATAACTGCCCACGAGATTACGGACAACTTTAATACCCTTTTTCTTTGCAAGTTCAAACGCCGCATGATAAAGTACGTACAGCTCAATAAGCGGCGTACCGCCCATACCATTGACAAATAGGATGATCTCTTCTCCCTGTTTCAGCGCTAAATCCTGAATAATCGGTTCAAATAGCATCGCCACAAGTTCATCGGCAGCTTTGATTTTGATCCTCTCGCGACCCGGTTCCCCGTGTATGCCGACACCAAGCTCAATCTCGTCATCACCGATCTCAAAAATCGGCTTACCGACAGCAGGCAAGGTACATGAGGTTAACGCAATACCCATGCTCCGGCCATTGTCTTTACAATAGTCGGCATATTTTACCACCGTTTCAAGTGAGTCGCCCCTTTCGGCAGACGCACCGATTATTTTTTCGGTAAGGACTGTACTGCCGACGCCTCGGCGTCCTGCCGTGTAGAGGCTATCCTCAACCGCAACATCGTCTGCAATAACGATAGACTCGACTTTGATATTATCCGCAGCGCAAATATCCGCTGCCATTTGGAAGTTCATAATATCACCGGTATAGTTCTTTACAAGGTGGATGACACCCGCACCGGCATCGACAGACTTTGTCGCTGCTTCCATTTGGTCGGGCGTGGGGGATGTAAACACTTCGCCTGGACAAGCCGCATCAAGCATACCAAGCCCCACAAAGCCGCCGTGCATGGGCTCATGCCCGCTACCGCCACCCGAAATGATAGCCACCTTACCCTTCCGTGTCGGCTCCTTACGTATAATGAAATTCGGCTCATAATGAACTTTGATAATGTCACCATGAGCGACTTCCATACCCTTCAGTGATTCAATAACCACTTTTGACGGATCATTGATTAGTTTTTTCATAAAAACCTCCCAATAAAAATAATATACACAAAGTTTGATTTCACAAACTACGTGTCGAAATAAAATTTGCTCCAGTACCGCAAAGGTTAGGAACAACCACATCCCCGGCTTTGAATGGAGACTTCACTTCAAGCTCATCAAGCAACGCCATTACTTCAAAAATCTTACCTTTGGGGATATTTTTGTCGGTCTTTACCGGCATACGAGAAACCATCTCACCCGCCGCGCATACCGTTGATGTGATAACCCGTGTAGGATTGCTAATTTCCTGTTTACCGTACTCTGCCCCGCGGACACAATCGTTTCCGGTTACGACAAAGCCATTAGTCTCGTCAACTTGCAAACGGCACCCTTTCGGGCATACGATACAGACAAGCTCAGTTACCCCATCGGGGCGTTTTGTACGGAACTTTATATTGGAGCCGCTCATTTTCTCGGTACTATTCACGGACACAACAAGAGGGACATTTTCCGCTTTTTCAAAAAAGGACTTAGGCAGAGTAATTTTTTCCATTTCACCGGGCGCCAGATGTTCTCGTTTGAAGGAAGCGATTACCATATCTCCACTCTTTACCTCAACCTTTGATGTTTTGTAAATGGCAGTAGTACGGAAGAATATATCGACGCTTTTATCCACATTCTCAAGCCGTATCTTTTGAGGTACCGTGTAACCTACGCCGTCCCCATTCTGTACCTGTATAATTTTTTCAGATTTTTTGTACACATATTTTGCAGCGGCAGATCCGGCGCGTATACTTTCCGCCGTAACAAAGTCGACAAGGTCATGTACATGAGCAACATTTCCGCAGGCAAAAATGCCCGGAATACTGGTTTCCATGTTCTCGTATACCACCGGTCCACTCGTGCGAGGGCTGATTTCGAGTCCTGCTTGGCGGGAAAGCTCGTTTTCTGGAATGAGTCCCACGGAAAGGAGTAATGTATCACAGTCAATTACTTGTTCGGTACCCGAAATCGGCTTACGTTGTTCATCAACCTGCTGAATAACCACTTGCTCCACTCGTTTCTTCCCTCGGATATCGGTGATTGTGTGTGAGAGGTAGAGGGGTATGCCATAGTCTTCAAGGCATTGGACAATGTTACGGGTAAGCCCCGATGAATACGGCAATACTTCGTACACACCAAGAACTTTTGCACCCTCAAGAGTCAAACGTCGGGCCATAATAAGTCCTATGTCGCCTGATCCCAGAATCACAATCCTTTTGCCTACGGTGAAACCTTCAATATTCATGTAAAGTTGAGCCGCGCCTGCCGTAAATATACCGGAGGGGCGTGTACCCGGTATACCAATTGCTCCCCGTGTACGTTCACGGCACCCCATTGATAGTACAACGGCATTAGCCGCAAGCTGCATATACCCGTTTTCGGCGTGAATCGCGTAAACGATCTTTTCAGGAGATATATTAAGAACCATGGCCCCAGTGAGGACTTCAATGGCAGGGTATTTTGGAAGTTGTTCGATGAATCGTTGCGCATATTCAGGTCCGGTCATCTCTTCCTTAAAATGATGCAACCCGAATCCGTTATGAATACACTGGTTAAGGATTCCTCCAAGCGTATCATTCCGTTCAAGTATCAGTACGCTTTTTGCACCTTGTTCTGCAGCGGATATACCGGCGGCAAGGCCAGCGGGACCGCCGCCTACCACAATAACATCGTATTTATTTTTCATAGACGCACCTTCTTCTTTTCGTTCTTCCGGTAACGATGTACATACCTTCCTTATCCATCGGAATATCTATCTGACTAATATTAGCATATTTGGCAATAAGAGCCATAATACGAGGACCACAAAAACCACCCTGACAACGTCCCATGCCAGTAGTACACCGGCGTTTGACCGCATCGAGTGAAGGCGGTGGTAAAGTGCGATTCAAAGCATCCACAATCTCGCCCTCGGTCACCGTCTCGCATCGACATACTATAGTACCATACAAAGGATTTTTCTTTATAGCTTCCCGTTTTTCCTTATCACTCAAATACTTAAAGCGTATAATTTTTCGTTTTGCTACAAAGTCAGGATTCGGCGTGGAATCAAGCCCTTTATCAAGAAGCATACCAGCTACATCTTTAGCAATGGCAGGAGAAGCGGTTAGCCCCGGCGATTTGATACCTGCTATGTTGAAGAATCCCGGTATACACTTCGACTCGCCCACAATAAAGTCTTCAAGCCCTGCATCCGCGCGTACGCCAGAGAAATTTCTGATGGATACGCGCAGGTTCACGGAAGGCACACAACGAAGAGCGTTCTTTGCCACGTATTCAAGACCGTCCATCGTACTCTCGGTCGCTTCTCGCGGGCAATCTGTGCTATCCGGACCTACGATGATATTACCATGAACAGTCGGCGCTACAAGCACACCTTTACCAAGTTTTGAAGGACAGGGAAACACCACCATGTTGACCAGTTTAACTTCCGTAGTATCAAGAATATAGTACTCACCTCGTTTTGGCTGAATAGTGAAGTGCTTTTCCTCCAGCATTTCACTGACTATATCCGAATTAACACCCGCCGCATTCACAACAAAGCGGGCTTTATACTCACCCTTTTTGGTATCGACAGCAAAATAGCCGTTTTCTTTTTTTATACTAGTTACCTCCGCATTAAACTCGACTTTTGCGCCGCCTTTCACCGCACATTCTGTTTGGGCAATGGCAAATTCCCACGGAGCAACGATACCTGCCGTTGGAGCGTAAAGTGCGCATATAATATCATGGCTCAGTGCCGGTTCCATCTTGAAAAGCTCTTCACCTTCAATAATTTGTAAACCCGGTACGCTATTTTTATTACCTTTAATGTATAGCTTCTCAATACTTTTTCGGTCTGTCTCGTCAAACCCGACTACTAAAGAACCAATCTTTTTGTACATAATATCCAAATCGGCACAGAGTTGCTCAATCAGAGTATTACCCTCAACATTGTAACGGGACATCTTGGTGCCCGGTATCGGGTCATAGCCCGCATGAACAATCGCACTATTTGCCTTTGATGTACCATCCGCAACATCGTTTTCCTTTTCTAAAAGGAGCGTTTTTATTTTATAACGGCTTAATTCGTATAAAAGGGAACAACCGCAAACTCCTCCGCCTATGATGATGACATCTTCTATCAAAGCAATACCTCCACGGGGATATTACAACACTTGAAAAAATACTCATTATATAGAGCGATTTCAAAATCTAATAATATTGAAAGCATCTTAAACATCAGTAAAAATCTTTGTTAGCAAAGATTTTCAAGATTAAACGATGAATATTCTTTAAGCGCTATAACGAACATTAAAGTCAACAACAAGAAAAACTCACAAAGGACACAGAAATAGAAACTTTATGCCTGCATGATATTTCTTTTATTACTATTTCAAAATAATCTTGAAATAGTAATCTTACCGGTTTCAAAACGATTAGTTTTGAAACCGGTTTTCTTTTTACTAAAATTTTAAATAAAAGGTGTTACCGCTTTTGCTACGATTCCTCCGAGAATAGCGCCGACGATCGGACCAACAACGGGAATCCATGCATAACCCCAATCTGAGTCCCCTTTACCTTTCATGGGAAGTACCGCGTGCGCAATACGAGGACCAAGATCACGAGCTGGGTTGATGGCATAACCGGTTGTACCGCCGAGGCTGATACCGATTGTGCAGATGACCGCCCATACATAGAAATTACCGGCTTTAGTTGCCACATCGGCTTTGCAGGCGAGAAGTGTAAATACCAGAATAAAGGTACCTATAATTTCACTAATAAGATTCGCTGCAGTATTACGAATAGCAGGACCGGTCGAGAATACACCGAGCTGAGTTCCCGGGTCGGACGTCTGGTCAAAATGGTCCTTGTACATAACCCATACAAGGAAAGCGCCCGTAAAAGCACCCGCAAACTGACAAATTATATAGCCCGGAACTTGCGCCCAAGGCATCCCGCCATTAACAGCAATAGCAAGGGTAAGCGCCGGGTTAAAACTAGCGCCCGAAGCCGCTCCAAAGATAGTTGCAGGTACAAAAACTGCTAATGCCCATCCAACAGTGATAACTATCCATCCTGAACTATTACCTTTTGTTTTGCTTAGGATTACGTTTGCTACTACACCGTCTCCTAGCAATATCAATATACAAGTTCCTATAAATTCCGCTAAATATGGATTCATATTATTCTCCTAAACTTACAATTCAATTTTTTTCCCAACCTAATGAACGGCTGACAGCTTCTTTCCAGCCGGCAAGGAGTTTTGTACGCTCATCATTTTGCATTGCCGATTTGAAAGTCTTATCGACCGCTACATTTTGAAGGATATCCGCTTGATCTTTATAATAGCCTACCGCAAGACCTGCAAGGTATGCGGCGCCCTGCGCCGTAGTTTCAATAACTTTGGGGCGGATAACATCGGTTCCAAGAATGTCCGCTTGGAATTGCATGAGGAAGTTGTTTGCACATGCACCACCATCAACACGCACCGCCTTGACAGCCGTTCCCGCATCAAGTCCCATTGCGATAATGACATCCGCGCTCTGATATGCGAGAGACTCAACAGTCGCTCGGATAAAATGCGCCTTTGAAGTTCCACGAGTAAGCCCAACAATAGTACCACGTGCATATTGATCCCAATATGGCGCGCCGAGTCCGACAAAAGCCGGAACCACATATACACCACCGGTATCTGGAACCTTTTTACAGTAATGTTCGCTGACAGCCGCATCATCAATAATCTTAAGACCATCCCTCAGCCATTGTACCGCAGACCCCGCTACAAAAACGCTTCCTTCCAAAGCATAGGTTACTTTACCGTTCAATCCCCAACCAATGGTTGTAAGAAGACCATTCTTGCTTTCCACAGCTTTTTCACCGGTATTCATTAGGATGAAACAGCCCGTGCCGTAGGTGTTTTTCACCATGCCGGTTTCGAAACAACATTGTCCAAAGAGAGCAGCCTGCTGGTCGCCCGCGATACCTGCTATCGGTATGGATTTGCCGTCAACCTCTGTTTCTCCGAAGATGCCGCTTGAAGGTTTTACCTCTGGAAGCATAGACTTGGGAATATTTAATTCTTTGAGGATTTCATCATCCCATTGAAGGGTGTGGATATTGAAGAGCATTGTACGAGAAGCGTTAGTGTAATCCGTCGCGTGAACCTTACCTTTGGTGAGCTGCCAAACCAACCATGTGTCAATGTTACCGAATACTAACTCGCCTTTTTCGGCTTTTTCCCGCACTCCGGGAACGTTTTCGAGAATCCAGCGAACCTTTGTCCCAGAGAAATAAGCGTCAACCACAAGACCGGTTTTATCTTTTATATTTTTATCAAAACCTTTTGCCTTGAGGCTATCGCAATACTCAGCAGTACGACGGCATTGCCAAACAATAGCATTATACACAGGTCTACCCGTCTGACGGTCCCATACAACTGTAGTTTCACGCTGATTAGTGATACCGATTGCGGCGATATCGTCTGCACTGATCCCGGACCTTGCAATGGCCGTAGCCATGACGCCTGATTGTGACCCCCAGATTTCCATAGCGTCATGTTCGACCCAACCCGGTTTGGGGAAAATTTGGGTGAATTCCTGTTGAGCTACACTAACAATGTTACCCTGTTTGTCAAAAATGATACAACGGGAACTCGTTGTACCCTGATCAAGAGCTACCAAATACTTTGCCATAAATGCGTCTCCTCTCTAATAAAAAATTCATAGCTTGCCGAGGCGTACGCCTCGAGTATAAAAACAAAGCATCCTACCTACATAGATTACCACCAATAATACCTTGTCTTTCTACATTAGGATTAAGTGTATTTCACAAAATTTTATCTGTCAAGAAGAAAATTATAAATTTTTATTTTTTTATTTGAGAGAGTAATGTCTGCATACTCACTCTCTGCGACAGGGAGGTCCATAAAATTTGGAGAATGATCCACAAAGTGTGACGACCCTCAAACGAAACCATAGCTGATGTAAAAGGATGCCATGTCAAACGCTTTTCCATGGTTGAATAGCTTCTTCGAATAAACTACAGGGTTTCCGAAATGCCCGTCTCACCCGATGCCGCAGTCGGCAAGTGATCCCCCCTATCCCTATCGTGTACTCTTTCTCATAGCCATGACGGTCTTCCGCATATGCCGCTACGAAGCCATCCCAATCGGCCGTTGCCATCCTCTCATAGCTTATCCAAAGCCGTCGTATCCGCTTTTTCAGCTTTCGGGCCGTTTTCAGATTCCGTTTTCCCCATACATACGCCGTGATTTCCCCGCTTCTCCGTTGATACGCATATATAAGCCACACTTTGTTCTTCTTTCCCCCCCTATATATCCAACACTCGTCTGTTTCTAGGCGGTCATAGCGGGTCTTTTTCGGTTTGATCTGGTACTTCGCCGAGCCGGGTACTCTTAAGATATTGGCATGTCGATTTTCGGCACGGTGCCGATGTCCCGAATGCCTATTCCTTGAACCGCCATGATTGTTATCATATCTTTAACCCATGGAAGGGTTCCCCGATAGGTACGGTCATGCCCGCCGATAAACCGGCAGATGCAATTTTTGCAACGGTACTGTTGTATCCCTTTGTTTTTCCCGTTTCCGGTTACTTTGCCACTATGGCAATGAGGTCACGTGATTGCTATGCTTGTCGGCATCGTTCCATACTATCTCTTTGTATCCCTCTTGCCTTTACTCTCCATCATTCTTTGTAGATTACCACCAAAATTTGAAATTCGATGTATTTTAAAAAATTTTTACTTGACAGGTAAACTATAGTGGTATAAATTAATAATTACTGAAAAGTCATGTATATATGGACTTTCAGATTTACTATACGCTAGGAGGCTTATATGGCTAATCTAAAAGGCAGTAAAACCGAAAAAAATCTACAAACGGCTTTTGCTGGAGAATCTCAGGCGCGGGGCAAGTATTTTTACTTTGCTGCAAAGGCAAAGGAAGAAGGATACTCTCGTGTTGCCCAGATTTTTGAAGAGACAGGAAACAACGAATATGAACATGCAAAAATCTGGTTCAAATACCTAGAGGGAATCGGTAGTACCGCCGATAATCTCAAGGTAGCCGCCACAGGCGAAAATTATGAGTGGTCGGACATGTATGCGGATTTTGCAAAGACCGCAAGAGAAGAGGGCTTTAACGAGATCGCAGAACGTTTTGAGCAAATCGGTGCTATTGAAAAACTACATGAAGCTCGCTATTTGAAACTACTTGACAACTTGGGTAAAGCGACTCAGTGTACAGCGGATGACTTCTCTGCCTGGCAGTGTGTTAATTGCGGAAACGTCATCAACGCAAAAACAGCGCCTAGCAAATGCCCTGTCTGCGCCTATGCAGATATCCCTTGGTCAGGAGCTACCGCATACATTCCTAAAAAAGAAGACTACTAATTCTTGCTCACCTAACATGTGCTGTAAAAAGGCTGGATATCGCATGATAACTAGCCTTTTGATGTTTTTTGCTTTCTAATACTAATGCGATACATTCTCAAGTGGTTTTATTGTTTCAATCTACGCGCTCACCTGGAGCGCGATAGTGCCTAGTAGGGTTTAATACCCCGCCCCTTGGGGCGTAAAACTGGGGGTGGGGATTTGTTTCCCCATATACGATACAATTTCAAGGAAAAATCTTCAATACCCCCGCCGCAGAGCAG
>JAITAN010000063.1 GCA_031284105.1 Treponema sp.
GCCGGAACGGGTAGTTTCCTCTTTAACTTTTTACTACATGAAAACTCAAAAAGAATGGAGATAAGGGGGTTCGAACCCCTGACCTATAGATTGCGAACCTATCGCTCTACCAACTGAGCTATATCCCCAACTGATATTATTGTAGCAAAAATAACCCATTAGATCAAGGGGTATTAAACATTTTCTCAACTTTTTATTTGCTTTGTATCCGTTGCTATGCCAGGGTTGACATGGCTCTAATCCGCTCAATGATAGATGGTAGGGTATCTATGATGTAATCAACCGCCTCCTGCGTAATGCCCCACCCAAGACTGAAACGAATTGAACCGTGCGCCAATTCGGCTTCAGCGCCTGTAGCCATGATCACATGGGAAGGCTCAAGACTACCGGACGCACATGCGGAGCCGGTTGACGCCTCAATACCGGCTAAATCCAAGGCAAGCAGGATCGATTCGCCTTCTGCGCCGGGAAAGGATACGTTAAGTGTATTCGGAATCACGTCTGACGGATGTCCATTTATCGCGATATTCGGTATCCGTTTGATAAGCGCTTCGCGAAGCTGTTCCCGTAACGGGAAGAGAGTCTTTCCATATTCCATAACACGTTGTTTTGCGATTTCCGCTGCTTTTCCAAAACCGAAGATGCCTATGTTGTTGTACGTACCCGCGCGCAGCCCATCCTCTTGGTGTCCCCCGTGAATCAGCGGAAAAAGCGGCGCGGCGCGCCTGCCGCCGCGGTCCCGTATGTAGAGCGCGCCTACGCCTTTAGGTCCATAAATTTTGTGCGCCGACATGGTGAGATAATCAACGCCCCAATCCTTCACATCCACCGGTATTTTTCCCACAGCCTGAACCGCGTCCGTATGCATAAAAGCACCCGCAGTCTTTACCAAAGAGGTAATTTTCCGTATGTCCTGTATGGTTCCGATTTCGTTGTTTGCGGTCATCACGGAAACGAGCAGGGTCTTATCGCTCAAAGCCGCTTTCAGCGCATCTATGTTCACCTTGCCATAGGCGTCTACGGGCAAAAAAGTTACCGTAAAACCCAGTTCTTGCTGGAATTTCGCAGAATTGAGTACGCAGGGGTGTTCAATAGCCGTAGTGATGATCTCATTCCTGATCGCCTCTTTCGCTACGCTACGGTCGGCAAGATAGCGCATAGTCTGGAAGACCGTGTTGTTTGATTCGGATCCGCTCGATGTAAAAATGATCTCGTGCGGTTTCGCACCGATCAATGCGGCTGCATTAGAACGAGCTTCCTCAAGACGAGCGTGAGCCAGACGCCCCGAAGCATGCATACTGGAAGCATTGCCGTAAACGGCAAAATCGTCTATCATTGCGTTCTTCACCGCTTCATTGAGCGGGGTAGTCGCATTGTAATCAATATAAACCTTCATGTATCCTCCAATGATATGTATACCTATATCCTCCAATGATATGTATACCTATTTTTAGCGATTTTAGTATACGCTCTTTTATATGTTTTGACTAGGGTGTATTGCACTAAAGGAAAAGGAGGTAAAGACAGGTAAAATAAGTATGGAACTAACCAAGAAACGCTATCTGCAAATAGCGCTATTGCCGCCGAAACCGCGGGGAAATGCCGCCATAGACAATCGTACCGTGCTTAACGCTCTCATCTGTTGATGCGAAAACGGTTGTAAGCAGCGGAATTTGCCTCAAACCTTTGGAAATCGGCATGTCCTCCGGCTTAAACCGTCGGGCGGAACAAGGTGCGCCGGAGCGAGTGTTTAAGGACATGGGAAGGGAAAGCATGTTTTTTCGAGGTATGCCCTCTCGATTCAATTCAACAACGGTCGAAACGTATCCCGACGCGTATGGAACTGAGAAAAAGGGCGCGCGGACGGTTATGAAGACGTGCGGGATTAGGGCATGAGCGTTGAGGTTTGATCCACAGCGCTGGTGAAAGGGTATAAACGGTGGAAAGAGATGAAGCAGTTTTTGTGGTGGCTCAAGGGGTTTCGAGGAATTTGCGCCCGATACGGCAAACTTGAACGTATGGTTGCAGCTCTTATCCATTGGATGTATTTGCATCTCTTTGCCTTGTGTGAAAACGCCCTAGCGACAAATGGAGACGGATTACTAGGGCGTGTTCACACAAAGCAAAGCAATACAAATACAAGCGAGATAGATACAAGCAGAGAACATACAAGCACGTTTGTCATAGCGAGTACACATCCCTCGAAATGCCTTGAGCCGCCGGAAAAACCACTCCTCCTCATTCCGTCCTGTATAGAGTTCCTTGCCATACTCCTACGGATGAGCGTGGTTCCGTTTCGGCGGCACCACCGCAGTATATCTCAATTCCCGTGCCGTACGCCGGATTTGCTCGTCTTCATACGCCCTCTCCGGCAACAGATTACCCGTATGCTTCCGGATTCCGATAGTTTTCAGTAGTACCCGCCACTCACCCGATATCGGCGCAGCGCCTCCCGACAGCCTGAAGGCAGCCAGCCTTCTATCCTCCCATGGTACCGCATGTATCTTCGGCTTAACTTCCTGTCCTTTCAATCGGGAGAGGTTCATCCGGGCGCGCATGGAGTGGAACAAAAAGGAAGAGCGGAGGAGGGTGGAATACGAAGATCAAAGAAGGAAGTATCATGGGAGAAAGAAGAGTTTTTACTAAAGAGTTTAAGGAACGGGCGGTGGAACCAGCCCGGAACACAAACTGGAAGCACTCGGAGATTGCCCAAGACCTTGGCATAAACCGGAATATGTCGGCTCGATGGATGCGGGAGATGAAGCGGAGTGAAACAGGACATATGAAAGCTTTCACCGGTAGAGGAAACACTCGAGATGAAGAGACGGCTCGGTTGCGGAGAGAAATTGTCGACCTGAGGGAGACGAATGAAATCTTGAAAAAAGCAAGAGCCATCTTCACGGTAGGGAATCCCCGGCAGTGGCGTACCTGTTTATGCGGCAGTATCAAGGACGGTACCCCGTTACGAAGACGGCGGGGGAATTGGGGGCAAGTCGAAGCGGGTAGTATGCGCGGCTTGTAAGGAAGTCTAGCGGACACGAGCGGACGGACATGGCGCTCGTGAGGCTCATCGGCCGGATACGTGAAGCGCACCGGGGGCGTTAGGGGAGTCCACGGATATGGCGGACCTTGCTTCAGGAGTTTCGGGTGAGGGTACGCCGAAAACGGGTGGAACGGCCGATGAGGGAGCGGGGATTGAAGGCTCGAAGGAAGAAGAGGGGGTAAACACGACGGACTCAGGACATTCATCGCCCGCGGCGGAGAACCTGTTGAACCGGGAGTTTAGCGCGAGCGGACCGGGAGAGACGCGGGTGTCCGGCATAACGTATATGAGGACGAGCGGCGAGCGGCTGTATTTAACGGTGATGCTAGAGTTATGGCGGGCATTTTCGGAGGACGGGGAAGCCGGTCATGTATGCGATGCGCTTATGACTGCCCGCACGAACCGCAAGCCGAAGAGCGATCTCCTCTTTCATTCGGACCGGAGAGTACAATAGTGCAGTAAAGAATTTCGAGCCGCGCCGTCGGCGTGGTGTCCGCAAGTCAGACGGAGTATGAGCCGGAAGGGGAACCGTCGGGACAATGCCTGTGCGGAGAGTTTTTTTAAGACGTTAAAAGCGGAAGTGGATAAGGTAGAAGGGAGACACTCAAAAGAGGAGGTGAGGATAGAGGTATGTGAGTATATAGAACGGTATTATAATAAGCGCCGTAGACATTCGGCGCTCGGCTATGCCATACCGATAGCATTAACACATTACGGCACCGCTTAACCCACTGCCCTTCTCATCGGGGGAAGTCCACTTTCAGCCTCCCTGAAACTACGCCTTACGAGGTCAGACCTCCCGAAGGTCTGGCCTGCCAAACTATACTTT
>JAITAN010000088.1 GCA_031284105.1 Treponema sp.
GTCCCTCCGATTCCCTCGCTATCTCCTTAATGTCCCCGGCCACGCCCTGCAGTCCGCTCCGCCCTATGCCGGAGGCTTCCGCAAGTCCGGTTACGTTCTTTTCGTTACCGATAAGGGTCTGGGTTACACTTTGGATGTTTGCAAGCATTTCTTCCACGGCCGAGGAGGACTGGCTCACATGGCCGGTCTGCTTTTCAATCTGGCGGTTGAGGCTCTCGATGTTATTCATCATCTCTACCATAACGGCATCGGTATTTTTGATGTTTGCCGCTTGTTTTTCGCTCCGGGACGCGAGGCTCTGAATATTGGCGGTAATTTCTTCGATAGACGCGGCGGTTTCGGTCATGTCGGCGGCGAGGTCTGTGCCCGTATCCGAAAGTACGTCCGCTTTTTTCCTAATGGATACAACAAGGCTTTTGATCTTGTCTATGGTGAAGTTGAAGTAATGGGCAAGGTCCCCTATCTCGTTCCGCTCCGTGATGGTAATAGTTTTGGTGAGATCCCCTTCTCCTTCGGAAATATCCTTGAACATACGCGCAAGGGTGTTGATGGGGCGGCTTATGGAACGTGCCATAAGGAACGCTCCTCCCATCATAAAAACAACGCTCAAGAAGCCGATGATGAGAGATATACCGAGCATCCGGTAGACCGGCGCCATGATGGTGTTCCGTGAGACGCCGACAACCAGCGTCCACGGCCCGGGGAAACGCCCGATGGCGAACGGCACGGCATAGTACTGAATGACGGTATCGGAATTAGCCGAACGGTATGAGAAGGAGGCGGACGTTCCTGCGGCAACCGCATTAACCATAGTGTCAAGGAAGGGGTCGAAGGTATCTTGTTCCGTCTCCCGTATGTTCTTTCCCAGCCGGTTTGGATCGCTGTGAGCCGTGACCATACCGCCTGAACTGAACACCACCGCACGCCCATCCCCAAGCGGTTTAAGTTCATCGGCTATGGCTTGTATGGTTGATAGATCGACGCTGCCTCCTACATACCCTATAACCCTGCCGCTCTCTTTTATGGGAACGCCAAAACTTGCCGTTAAATAGTTTTTTCCCGCTACCGGATACACGAAAGGCTCAAGCATATAATCGTCGGTTAGATTCAACTGCACGACCGTATTCCAATCAATATCCACCTTCGTCAGAATAACTTCATGGGTTTCCGCAACTTCGATCCGGCTCGACGTATACCGTCCCGTCTCATCGGATTCGGGGGTATTGACGTACTGCGCGTCCATGCCGTCAAGGGAGAGCGGCGCCCAGTGGGAATACACGTTGGCTAATCCGGGGGTTCTGATGAGTACCTGTTTCATCAAATCATTGAACCGGTTGCGTCGCTCTTCGACCGGCGTTTCTTTATAGGCTTCCATTATCATGGCGAGGGTTCTTGCCGTGTCCATGTATTCGTTGAGCCAGTTTTCTATTTGTTCGCTGCTCTGTGCCGCAATGTTCCGCGCCTCTTCATCGGCGAGACGGCTGATTTCCCGTTGCGACTGGAACAGACTAACGCCTGTAAGGATAGCGATGCCGGTGATGTTGATGGCACTGATGACAACCACCGGTTTAGCGCCGATTTTCATAAAACGCTCCTTTTATCAGCGGAATTACTTTTCGTAATTATCCGCCGGTGTATAACCGACTATAATCGGAGGTCAGACATAGCGTCATCCCTCCTTCACCCAACCTAGGCGCGCTCCCGCACTTAAGGCCGGGGGCGATGCCCCTCTAGTGCAGAGGGGTCAACCCCTCTAGGGCCGGGGGCGATGCCCCTCCACGACCGAGTCTTTCCGCCTGTAGCGAAAACCTTCCGGCCGCGGCGGTTGCACGGTCTGCGGCATACTCCGCAAGGGTTTTTGCCCGTTCAAGGAATGCCGCATCCGTTGACGGAACGGCGTTTTTCCTAGCCCTCATAGCTTGCTTCCTTTTGCCCTTGAGCGTATACGCGCCGAATTGCGGAATGTCTCCCCGAAACTTAGAATGTATGCTCCGAATGCCGCAACGCGCGCTGAAGATTAGCATAAATGTACCGGACATGGGAAGGGACCGCCGCGCCTTTTGCCGATCCGGAAGAAACAAACGCGGTTCCCGCGGAAAGGCCCTTCCATCCGGTTTGCGTGAGAGACGAAAGGGATTCCGGCGCACCGGCCGTCCGCTCCGGCAGGGTGTGCGTATATCCGCTTCTAGGCGTTCCGGGGGGACGGCATAATACCATACAAGGAGCGCCGGCAGCGATTAGTCGGGCTTCATCTGTGTACGTGTATAAGGTTTCGTTCATGTAAATCATTTTATTCATAAAGAATATTATACCTCACATGTATAAAAAGAGCAAGGTGTTTTAGCCGTATTTTCAGATTTTTTCCATCATACCAACACGGACAAAACGTGAAAACCGAGCCGGGCCAAAAGTCCGTGTTGTAGGCGCGAACGCCTCCGACGCCTCATGCCGCACTCACGGCGCGGAACGGCTTACGACTTGTGTGAACCCGCCCTCGTTCAGGCTGATCGCAACCATCCGCACTCAAATGAGCGGGGCTTTACCGTGATGGTTACGCCGCCTTTCAACCATTCCGTTTTGTCTTGACGAGACCACAAGGAATGTCTTATTATTTATTACGAGGTAATGTATGGTAATAAAACCCATGATTCGTAATAACATCTGCATCAATAGCCACCCTATAGGGTGTGAACGTGTAGTGAAACGACAGATAGCGTATGTCAAGAAACGGTTTGTAGAACATTCGGAGGATTCGGAGAAACAAAAGCCGGAGTATATGCCCAAACTGGCGCTTGTCATCGGCTGTTCAACAGGATATGGCCTTGCAAGCCGCATAGCCGCGGCTTTCGGTTACGGGGCCGTAACAATAGGGCTTTCCTTAGAGAAGCCCGCTTCCGAAACAAAAGCCGGTACGCCCGGCTTTTACAACAATCGCGCGGTTGATAAATACGCCGCGGAGGCGGGACTCGTCTCGTCAACATTAAACTGCGATGCCTTCGCGGATGAGACAAAGGCGCAGACCATACGGGCGGTCAGGGATGCCGCGGCAAAAGCGGGCATAGCGCCTCAGATCGATCTGGTGATTTACTCGCTTGCGTCTCCGGTACGTACCGATCCTAAAACCGGCGTCATGCACAGATCCGCGATCAAACCCATCGGCGGCTCCTTTACGGGAAAAACCATTGACATGATGACCGGCAACATTGTTACGGCACGCGCGGAAAGCGCAACCGAAGAAGAAAGGGCCGCGACCGTGAAAGTTATGGGCGGTGAAGATTGGGAACTGTGGATAGATGCGCTTGAAAACGAAAATATGCTTGCGCCCTCGGCCCGCACCGTGGCCTATACCTATATAGGTCCGGAGCTTTCTTGGGCTATTTACAAAAACGGTACCATCGGTGCGGCGAAGAAAGACCTTGAACGCGCATGTACCGCGATAAACCGCGGTTTCCATGAGAAAAACGGCGTGGAAACCAAGAAAAGGGCGTTTATCTCCGTGAATAAGGCGCTTGTAACCCGCGCCAGCGCGGTTATCCCGATTATTCCGTTCTACGTATCCTGCCTTTTCAAGGTAATGAAGGACAAGGGGCTGCACGAGGGCTGCATTGAGCAGATCGTGCGCCTCTACCGGGAACGGCTCTACACGCCGGAAGCCGCGATAGATCCCGGCAAAACGCCGGTTGATGAAGCGGGACGCATCCGCATAGACGATCTGGAGATGCGGGATGATGTTCAAAAGGAAACGCACGCCCTCATGGAAACTATTACCGAAGAAAATATATGGTCGGATACCGATGTCATCGGTTTCAAACACGATTTTCTTGAAGCCCACGGGTTTGGCGTTGAAGGCATTGATTACGATGCGGATGCGCCGTTGATATAGCAAGGAAACACCATGGATAGTAAACTGATATTGTCGTTATTCGACAAATTTAATGAAGGTTCCGCGGTAGAACTCGCTTTTGATGACGGAACATTCCATTTTACAGTAAAGAAAAAGGAAGCCGTTCAGCAGGGCGGCATTCCCCCGCGCGATGCGGAGCGGGCGGATGACGCCGGAGGCGTCCGCCTTGACATACCCGCAGCGGAAGACACCATTCTGAAAACGCCGGATTCGTCAGGCGAAGCCATCACAAGCCCCATTGTGGCCGCTTTCTACGCGTCTCCCGGTCCGAATGAACCGCCTTTCGTCAAGGCGGGCTCAAGGGTCAAAGCCGGAGACACGCTCTGTATCCTTGAAGCGATGAAGATGATGAACAAGCTCGAAGCCGAATTCAATTGCGAGATTCTTGCGGTAAAAGCCGAAAGCGGCGATATGGTTGAATATGGACAGCCCCTCTTTGAAGTGAAACGGCTGCAGAAATAATGATACATAAACTGTTAATCGCTAACCGCGGTGAAATCGCCGTCCGTATCATAAGGACATGCAAGGAAATGGGAATCAAGACGGTCGCCGTGTACTCAACCGCGGATAAAGGCGGCTTGCATACCCGCATGGCGGATGAACGGGTGTGCATCGGTCCTCCGCCCTCGAAAGACAGCTACCTGTCGCGGAATAACTTGGTTGCCGCGGCCCTGAAAACGCAATGCGGCGCGGTTCATCCGGGCGTCGGGTTTTTGTCGGAAAATGCGGACTTTGCCCGTTCCATCCGCCGGGAAGGGCTTATCTTCATCGGTCCGCCGCCTGAAGCAATCGAACTGCTCGGCGATAAGGTGGCGGCAAGGGCAACCGCGGTGAAATTCGGGCTGCCGGTTACGCCCGGCGCTCAAGACGCGGTCTCGGATATAGGCGATGCGCTTGACGTAACCAAGCGCATCGGTTTTCCGGTCATCATCAAGGCGGCCGCAGGCGGCGGCGGCAAGGGGATGCGTATTGTCGGGCATGAAGCGGATATGGAAGAAAACATCAGGATAGCGCGTTCCGAAGCGCTCGCCAACTTCGGCGATGCGCGGGTGTTTATTGAGCGGTATATCGAGAAGCCCCGCCATGTAGAACTTCAGATACTCGCGGACGGCAAGGGAACGGTAGCCGTGCTGGGTGAGCGGGATTGCTCCGTACAGAAGAACCACCAGAAGCTCATCGAAGAAAGTCCGTCTCCGGGCGTAACGGACGCCATGCGTGAGCGCATGAAAACGGGCGCCGTGGATATGTTCCGTGAACTCGGCTATTGCGGGGCGGGCACCATAGAATTCCTTGTCGAAGGAGGCGAGTGTTATTTTATGGAAGTGAACGCCCGCGTGCAGGTTGAACACCCTGTAAGCGAATTCGTTTCCGGCGTTGATATTATCAGGCAGCAGATACTCGCGTGCACGGAAAACCGGCTGGAACTACAGGGCGCGAATAGCGGCGCTGCCGCCGGCGGCGTTGTCAACGTACGGCTTTCCGGCTGGGCGCTAGAGTGCCGTATCAACGCGCTAAGTCCCGGACGCATCGCCAAGCTGGAGGTTCCGGGGGGAATGGGCGTCCGGTTTGATACGTGTTTAGCGGAGGGGTGCCTTGTGCCGCCGCATTATGATTCAATGGTGGGAAAATTGATCGTCCACGCAGCGGATCGCGGACAGGCGCTTGCCAAAATGGAGCGCGCTCTGTCCGAACTGGTTATTGAAGGCATACAGACAAACCAAAAGCGGCAGGAGTATATTATTAAGGAAAAAACGTTCCGCTCCGGTAATTTCGATACGTCGTATTACGGGAGCGTTGAGAAAGAGGCGGCGTATGTCCGGTGAAGAAATGGATAAAAACGAAGATATTATTATAACGTGTCCGCATTGCGGCAGAGGACAAACGAAAGCGATGCTTGATGAACACTTAAAAACCTGTCCCGCATGCGGGCATCATTTCCGCATGGAGCCGTTGGAACGTATCGCGTATATTGCCGATGAAGGCAGCTTTACCGAGTTTTCCGCGAATCTGCGTTCATTAAACCCCATTGATCTTGCGGGCTACGAGGAAAAACTCTCCGAAGCCGAGTCAAAATCCCGAATGAAGGATGCCGTCATTACCGGAACGTGTTTAATTGAAGGAAAGCCCGCGGTTTTGGGGCTTATGTCTTTTAATTTCATGGGCGGTTCTATGGGCTCCGTTGTGGGAGAAAAGGTCAGCCGCACGATGCGGAAAGGAATAGACGAGAAGCTGCCGGTGATCATATACACGACGTCGGGCGGCGCGCGTATGCAGGAAGGCATTTTCAGCCTTATGCAGATGGCGAAAACATCCGCTGCGGCCGCGGCTCTCGATAAGGCGCGTATTCCTTTTTTCATCGTGCTGTGCGATCCGACCACCGGCGGGGTAACCGCGTCGTTCGCCATGCTTGCGGATATCATCATAGCGGAGCCCGGCGCGCTCATCGGCTTTGCGGGGCCGCGCGTCATTGAGGGCACCATCAGGCAAACCCTGCCGAAAGGGTTCCAGCGCGCCGAGTTTCAACTGGAAAAAGGCTTTGTGGATATCATTTCCCCGCGAAAAGAGCAGAAAAAACTGCTTTCAACGCTTATTGAGATGCACCGGAAGTAAGCGTTTCAGCGCGCGGGGACCCGGTACCGCCGCCGCCAATGTTGAATCATGTTGACAGTGCATCAGATGGGGATCCGCTTATGGCTGCACAAGGCAGGATGCGTATAGCACTCGTAATGCGGGGTACTGGCATCGGGATCGGCAAAGCGGCGCGGGATATTTCCGCGCCGGGTACGCCGTAACGCGGAGTCGGGCGTATTCTCCGATGATGCGCCGGCCCGTTAGGTTGCGGCGTCAGCACCCCGCCGCGGCGGCCGCCGCGGCTTCCGCCCCTCACACCCAACGGCGCGCGCGGGAAAGTCCGCCCGCCGCTATACCTTGTACGCCCGTACCCGCGCCCGTACCGCGGCCGCCGCGCTGCGTCTTGTATGCCGCGCCCCTCGTGTACCCGTTCCCGCAGTATACGGCAAGAAAGGGCGGGGGTATGGTCCCAAGCCGCGTCTTTTCATGCGTTTATACGCGGAACGGGCTCTTTTCACCTTCCCGAAACGAACCGGTGGAACGCCGTAACGTACCGTTCGCCGCCTCAAACCGCCTTTGGAGCGCGCGGGCGTCTCCGGCTCGGGGAAGGGCGCGCCTGTCTCGTCAAACGCCGCGCCGTAAGGGGTACGTTACGCTGCCTTTGGCGTAATCCCCCGCGGCTTGGCTTCGGGGGCGCTCTCGTATCCGGCGAATTGTAAAAAATGTACAAAAATATCTTGACATAAATCATCATACGCTATATACTATTTTTCAAAATAGTATATATATTCAAAAGCAGGAACAATAAAGTATGAATAAGCCGTACGATGCGATGTATCCAATTAACCGCGAGAGCGGTAGCGTCCCCTCCCCGCGTTCTTCTCCACGTTATTATACTGCGATACCTAATAATTATTTTATATGCAAAGACGGGCCTAAAACGGGCCCGGAGCGTCCGCTATCGCGCGGCGCCGCGTTCCTGCCGAATAAGACCGTTCCCCCATCGGGGAAGGACGTTCCCCGGCCGGGGAAGACTGTTCCCCTATCGGGGAAGACTGTTCCCCCATCGGGGAAGACCGTTCCCCGGCCGGGGAAGACTCTTACCCCGTCGGGGAAGGACGTTCCCCCGTCGGGGAAGGACGTTCCCCCGTCGGGGAAGGACGTTCCCCGGCCGGGGAAGACTCTTACCCTATCGGGGAAGACGCTTACCCCATCGAATAAAACCGTTATTCGATGGGGTAATGCCGGTATCCTGCCGGATAACGGCATTTACAACTCTCGTAAAAGGAGGCGCGTATGAGTTACATGCCTGAAAAAGAAGCGGACTTTGTGGAGTGGAGCGGCAATCTTATCGCCGTGTCCACGGCCCACAAAATCGAATG
>JAITAN010000091.1 GCA_031284105.1 Treponema sp.
ACGGTGATACTCGATTTATGGGATCGCAGCGTGATAGGACGGGCATTTTCGGAAGACATGGAAGCCGGTCATGTGTGCGATGCGCTTATGACGGCCCGCACGAACCGCAAGCCGAAGAGCGGCCTCCTCTTTCATTCGGACCGGGGAGTACAGTATTGCAGTAAAGAATTTCGAGACGCGCTGTCGGCGTGGTGTCCGCAAGTCAGACAGAGTATGAGCCGGAAAGGGAACTGTTGGGACAATGCCCGTGCGGAGCGTTTTTTTAAGACTTTAAAAGCGGAAGCGGATAAGGTGGACGGGAGACAGACGAAAGAGGCGGAGAGGGTAGAGGTATGTGAGTATATGGAACAGTATTATAATAAGCGGCGTAGACATTCGGCACTCGGCTATGCCATATCGATAGCATTAACACATTGCAGCACCGCTTAACCTACCGTCCGTCATATCGGGGGAAGTCCATCTTCAATGCTCGCTCCGCTGCCTATAGAAATGCAAATTAACAGATTCCGGCCGCTGTTTATGACAAACAATACCGCCGCCGTATGCCGGCCCATCATTAACGGCGCTATAAAAAACATGCGGCCATGCGCTCATTATTCTTTGAGTAAGCGCTCCCGCACCCTCAAACATATATGCTTTACATGAGCTTGCCCCGGCAATCGAAAAGGTCTTCCGCCCATCGGCGGCCGGCATTAATCGACTGCAACGGACGGAGCGGCTATAAGCGCTCTATCGGAATAGTCCCGTTGCCGGTCCCATAACCTTTATGTTTTGGATGCTCTTTCATCAGATAAAGCCGGATATCTATGAATATGATAGTTTTAGTTTAGGCGCATTTGAACCGCCGTTCGCTGCATAGAGACGGAGTCCCAATGCAACCGGTATATAGCTTCCCTTTTTCTATGCGCCTACATATCTTGAGGCTTCTTTTGATTTATGCTACCGTATGTATTATGGTATGCACATGTACTTTACGAGTACGCACCTACGAGTGCGATAGTTACGGACACGTTAATAACGCGAATTATCTCAACTACCTTGAATATGCGCGTTATGAACTCCTCAAGAGCATCGGGTTTGATTACCCCGCGGTAATAGCGGCTGGCTATGGAGTGTATGTCGCCCGTATCGAAATCGACTACAAGCGTCCTGCAAAGGTGGACGAAGATCTGATCATACATTCCAGCCCGCTCAAGAAGGGCGCGGTAAGCGGGATCATAGCGCAGACGATTCTGAGGGGCGAAGAAGAGATCGTCCGCGCCAAGGTTACGTGGGCTTTTGTTGATTCAAACGGGCGTCCTGTAAAAATACCCCCGCAATGGGATGTTCCCGGATTGTCCCCCTCCTGACCGGTTTTAACCGCTCCCGTAAATCAGCGTAATAGAAGCAAACGGTATTGTTCACATCCGGCGTGAGTTCCCCCTTGAAAAACTTTTTTTTTAGAAGTACTCTACCGTTATATGGATACTATAAAATTGTCGCGGGTAGAACTCATACGTGAGGCGTTTCACTATCAGAACCGCTTTGAAGGTTCTACCATGGTATTTAAGATCGATTGTCCCATTATAGACGATCCCCATTTCTCTTCACTGATGAAGGATATGGCGCTGCTTGCAAAGACCGGTTTCCGCGTGGTGATCGTGCCAAGCGCTAAGGAATGGATCGATTCGGTGCTTAAGGAATACGGCATCATTTCAAACTATCACGAAAACTTGCGGATCACCACTTCAGAATCGATTTCCTTTGTGGAAATGGCTGCCTTTCATGTGGCGACACGTTTTATGACGCTCTCCGCAAGCAGGGTTGATGCGATTATCGGTAATTTTGTCCGCGCCCGCGGTTTGGGCGTGATCAACGGCGTTGACATGCAGCATACCGGCGTTGTTGACAAAGTACTGCTTGATTCGCTTGAGCAGGTGCTGAAACAGGGCATGGTACCTATTCTCCCCTGTATCGGCTGGAGTCCCGTAGGGAAGCCTTACAATGTAGCAAGCGATGAGATCGCGCTGGCAATAGCTTCCGCGCTTGGCGCGATAAAACTATTTATCGTTTCGATTGACGGTTGCCTCAAAGCCGGCATGTATGATATGCCGGAGGCTACTGAAATTGATGAGAACGGGCGCGTCATTAGGCTTAGCCCGCAAGAAGCATACCGCATACTTGCGGCGAATACGGACAGGGCGCAGGATACAAGTTTGAAATTGCTCAACTTGGGACTTCGGGCTACGAAAGCGGGGGTTGAGCGGGTGCATATCATTGACGGCAGGGAAGAAGGCGCCATATTAAAAGAGCTTTTCTCCAATATGGGCGCAGGCACCATGCTCTATACGGACGAGCATGAGGCCATACGGACGCTCCACAACTCGGATATCCCCGATGTTTTGCGGCTCATGGAGCCGCTCATGCAGAAAGGCGTCCTAATTAGGCGTACGCCCGAAGCAATACAGGAAAAGAAAGACGATTACATTGTTGCGGATATTGACGGTTCTATCCGCGCCTGCGCCGCGCTCCATGACTGGGGCGAAAAACAAGCCGAAATCGCCGCGCTCGCAACGGATCCGGCGTTTACCGCAATGGGACTGGGCCGCCGGCTTGTGAATTATCTCATCGAAAAAGCCGCAAAAAAAGGATTCGAGCGCGTTTTTGTCCTTACAATAACCACGCAGGACTGGTTTGAAACGCTTGGTTTCAAAGAAACGCCTGTGGAGACCCTCCCTACCCGCAAGAGAAGAAGTTATAATAGGCAGCGAAAAAGCAAGGTGTTTGCATTGAAGCTGCCGTAATTATGCGGCATTTGTATAAACCCCATCCTGCTTATACGGCGAACTTTTGGCGTCTTACTTATATACTTTTGCTAACTCCACTATCGAGTACATCCGCTTGACGGTTACGTACCCCTAATTAAGCCTGTTATGCCGGCATAACTAAGCCTGTTAGGGGTACATAACTAAGCCTGTTAGGGGTACATAACTAAGCCTGTTCACGACTATGAACTAAGCCTATGAACCTCCCCGCTTGAAAGGACAGGAAGGTAAGCCTATGATCAAAGAAGGAAGAATCATGGGAGAAAGAGAAGAGTTTTTACGAAAGAGTTTAAGGAACGTGCCGTGGAACCGGCCCGGAACACAAAGCGGAAGCGGGCTTGCCCAAGACCTCGGCATAAATCGGAATATGCCGGCACGATGGATGCGGAAGATGAAGCGGAGTGAAACGGGATCAATGAAAGCTTTCACCGGTAAAGGAAACGCGCGGGATGAAGAGACGGCTCGCCTGCGGAAAGAAAATGCCGGCCTGAGGGAGGCGAATGAAATTCTAAAAAAGCGATAGCCGTCTTCACGGTAGGGAATCCTCGGTAGCGGCGTACCCGTTCATGCGGCGCCAAGGACGGTACCCCGTTACGAAGATGGCGAGGGAATTGGGGGTAAGTCGAAGCGGGTAGTATGCGCGGCTTGTAAGAAAACCTAGGGTGTGTTCACACAACGCAAAGCAATACAAATACAAGCGAGATAGATACAAGCGGAAAAGATACGGGCAAGTTTGTCATAGCGGGTGCAAATCCCTCGAAATCCCTTCAGCCGC
>JAITAN010000105.1 GCA_031284105.1 Treponema sp.
CGGCATAACAGGCTTAATTATGCCGCCTTAATAGGTACCGGTTATATCGCCTAACAGCCTTAGTTATGTTGACTTAACAGGTTTAGCTAGATCGACTACTAATTATTAGTTATGCCCCCCTAACAGGCTTAGTTCACGATCATGAACAGGCTTAGTTCACGGTCATGAATAGGCTTACTTCATGCGCGTGAATAGGCTTAGTTATATCCCCCTAACAGGCTTAGTTATGCCCCCCCTAACAGGCTTAGTTATGCCCCCCTAACAGGCTTAGTTCATGGTCATGAACAGGCTTAGTTCATACAAACGCCGCAGACCGGAACAAAGCGTGATTCATACTATCAGGCGCTCCGCATCAGGTTCCAATTCAGCGTACCGGAATACCGTTCCCACATGCGGCTATACCGCCCGCCGGCGCTCACAAGTTCACCATGAACGCCCTCTTCTACAACCAGACCATTATCAATGACCACAATCTTATCCGCGCCCCGCACGGTGGAAAGCCGGTGCGCGATGATGATCACCGTCTTGTCTTTCATCAGGCTCTCAAAGGCTTTTTGTATCTTTCGCTCGTTTTCCGGATCCGCAAAGGCGGTCGCCTCATCAAGCACAACGATGGGCGCATTCTTCAAAACCGCGCGGGCAATAACCAGCCTCTGCCGCTCCCCGCCCGAAAGATGAACGTTCTTTGTGCCGATAACCGTATCGTACCCGCGCGGGAGCGCCTCGATAAACTCGTGGCATTGCGCGGCCTTCGCCGCGGCTACCGCCTCCTCACGAGTCGCGTTCTTGTTTCCAATCAATATATTATCCAGAATGCTTTGCTTAAATAGAAACACATCCTGAAATACAAAGCTCACGATGGACATGAGATAATCGCTTGCCATATCACGGATATCCGTGCCGCCGATCTTTACCGCGCCGCCGGCAATATCGTAAAAGCGGGGGATCAGATGGGCAAGGGTAGACTTGCCCCCGCCCGAAGGACCTACCAGCGCGGTAATCTCCCCCTGCCGCGCGGTGAAACTCACGTCCTGAATAGCGGTCGTTTCCCCTTCGCCGTTGTACGTAAACGTAACATGTTCAAAGCTCACCGGATATTCCGTAACGGTCTTTGGAGAAGCGGTTTCCGGCAGCGGCCGCTCGTCCAGTACCTCATCCATCCGCTCAATGCCGTTCAGGATCATCTTCCCGTTCTGGGCGACGTACATCAGTTTGGTAAACGTGGCGGGAAGAGACACGGAAAAGATAAGGTAGAACACAGCGATAAGGGCGAACGCTCCGTAGTCCGCGGCGCGGCCGGAAAGGAATATGATCGCCGGCATCAGGAAAAGATACACGTGGCTGATAACCGCCATGAAGAGTTCCATGAAAATCTCAAAAGTCATGGTGTAGTTAAGACAGAAACCCCCGTAGTCTTTAATGGTTTCGTAGAATTTGCGGAAACTGTAAATGGTCTGATTAAAGGCTTTGACTACCGAGATGCCCCGCACGTATTCTACGGCCGCGTTGTTCATCTCTTCCAAAGAATCTTGGTACTTGTTGACAAAAATCCGGGCGTTCTTATTGCTGAAGGCAAGCGACTGGATAAGGTAACTTAACAGAATGGGGACGAGGCTCACTATTCCCAGCCGCCAGTCAAAGACGAACAGGATGACCAGCGTAACTACCGGCATAGCAACGGAGCCTACAAGGTCAGGAAGCTGGTGCGCGATAAAGCCCTCCAGTTTCTCGATGTTTTCATCCGCTATCTTCCGCAGTTTTCCGGTGGAATTGTCCGTATGGAACCCAAGCGGCAGGGCCGCGATATGCCGCATAAACTCCAGCTTTAACCGGTAGAGCGTGGAGAACGCCGCCAGATGGGAACACGCAAGCGCAATAAAGTTGAGCAAAACCGCGCCCGCCGCGCCTCCAAAGGCAAGCCATCCCAGTCTCATCATAGACTCCGTATCGAGATTCCCCACGGTTCCCGCGCCTGCGAAATGTACCGCCAGTTCACGGATGATATAATACACCGCGATAAACGGGACAAACGAAACCGCCACGCCGGCTGCCGAAAACACGCAAGACGCAATAATCAGGGCCTTTTTGCGGAACGCCAGCTCCCAGAGCCGCGCCATGCCGGTTTTATGCGGTTTATTCATTGACGGCCTCCCCTTTGATCTTTGCCTCTAAAATATTCCGCAGCGTGCTGCCGCTTCCGAAATGAGACTGTACCAGCGTAATGTTGTTGCGCACGGCTTGTTGCCGCGCAATAGTAGTCATTTTGTGCGACACCGGATTGGTAAACAGTACCATCATATCCGGCTGCCCTATCTTGCGCGCCAGATTGCTGCGCCACTGGGTGTACACCTTCACGGTACAGCCGTATTCTTTACAGATATCCTTGTATCGACAGGCCATGCAATCATGCCCGCCGATAATTACAACACTCATCGTTATACTCCTCCTTATTGAAACGCCGGAGAAATGCGCTTGTTCCGCGCCGTTTCCCCGGCATTAGCCTTTACGCGCCGGCAAGCGCCTTACCGAGCGCCTTACAGGCAGCACGCGCGTCGCCGTCAGGCGCATCGTTCGCAATGACGCTCTCGGTTACCAGCGCCGCGCCCGCTGCTTTGCACCGTTCGCTCCAGTTCCGCATCCATTCGCCGTCTCCCCACCCGTATGAGCCGAAGAGGGCGATCTTTTTCCCCGCAAGGCGCGGCTCGCAACCGGCGAAGAGCGGTTCAAACTCGCTTTCTTCCAGTACTTCCGCGCCCATAGACGGGCAGCCGAACCCAATCGCATCAAATTCATCAAGCCGCGCCGCTGAGAAATCAGCCGCGGTGAAAACCGTTACCGTAGCGCCGGCAGTCTGAGCGCCTATTGCCGCTTCTTCCGCCATAGCCTGTGTGTTGCCCGTTCCACTCCAATAAACGATTGCAACAGTATTCATGTAGATACCTCCATCAATATTCTATCTTAATGTGTAAACACTAAAACCTGTGTAATCGGCAATGCACTGCCGGCGTTGTATAGGCCGCGGTTCATCCCCGAATGGAAAGCCCGCGCCTTGGTGCGGAACAGTTTTCAAGCCTCCTCAACAGCGCGGTACATCCTGTAATTATGATTTGTGGGCTTTCCAATAAACATTACTTATTTTGTAATGCTTATTATAGTAACAATACTAAACTTGTCAAGTATTTTTTATGAATATTCACATATTCTTGGAAGAATAATACGCACTCGTTCCCCATCTGGAGTGGATGTACATCGTTCCGTCTCTAGGGCTATCTTGTTTTGTGCGGATTCCATCGGTATGGTAACAACATAGTAGCGGAGGAATACGCCTGTGGTATCTTGCCCTGCCGGAATCGTCCCGTCATAGTTGCCCATACGTCCTATGGTTCTCCCGAATGCGATTGGGCTGTTTTTCCGTTCAAACTTTTCATTGTCTCTTAATCATTCCTATTGCTTAACAACATCCTTACTAACCGGCAATCCCCGCTTTGCTGCAATGACGCGCGCTTTCTTACTTATCTATTGTACTTTCCCGAATCCTTTTTTTATGTTGAGCCTTTTCCCTTGCGCCGCCTCCCCTCATTACGAACAAAAATGTACTATTATATTGACAAAGTCAAAAAATGCGATATAATTATTAGCATAGTCTTATTCTACCAAGTAGTTCTGAATTCAGAAGAACGTCAGCGTTACCGTTTAAGCCGGTAAAGCTAAAGGTATTGTATTAAAAGACTATAATAACAAGAAGAAATATCAAGAAGGAGGATATTTATGCGGGTTTCAAAAGTATTGCTATTTTCAACGGTGCTTTTGGTATTATTTATTGGTAATGTAGCGGCTCAGTATTCACGGACAGGATTACAGAATATGTATATGTCCTATCTGACTGCCGAAGGGTATGCGCCTTCGATTGATTCCGATGGCGATGTCGCGTTCAAGAAGGAAGGAAGGCCCTTCTGGATTGAGGTAAATGAAGACGATTTAGAGTATTTCAGGATAGGATACTTGGCTAATTACGCTTTGGACTATGAATACGAAGTTCTTCAATTTCCTGTTGCTATTAATCATGCAACAAAGGTAACGAAAGTTGCAAAAGTGTATTCTTTAGACGACCGCGGGCGTTTTATGATATCTGCGGAAATATATCTTGTGAGACCTGAAGATTTCAAAATCGTATTTAACCGGATGATAAGCGCAATAAACAGAGCCAGAGAAAATTTCTTGTTAAAGATGGAAGAATGACTTCTATCTTACCGCGCCCGCCGGATTTCGGCGGGCTTTTTCATGGGATGCGGGAAAATATATACCGCAAAACCCGATCTGCCTGCGATGAATGTCCCGCTCATATATGCCCCCTTTATTTTGTGGTTTTCAATATCAATTTTTTATCCTCTGAGATTAATTTTTGATTCTCGAAGAGCAACGCTTTATCCTCGAAGATTAACTTTTGATCCTTGAAGATAAAGATTTGATCCTTGAAGATTAAGTTTTGATCCTTGAGGATAAAGATCTGATCCTTGAGGATTAACTTCTGATCCTTGAAGATTAACTTTTGATCCTCGAAGATAAAGTTTTGATCCTTGAGGATAAAGTTTGGATGCACGGGACGCGGCATTGATATGTTCCCCAAATTTTAAAAAATTTAAGGATTTAAATCGTATGCAACCGGATGATAAACGCGATAAACAATGCCGGAGAGAATTTTCTTGCCAAATGGAAGAATGATCCCGGTATGACGCGCGCTCGTATCCGGCGGCGGCGGCGTCTGTCGCACTTGTAGGTTTTTGCGCCGCTTTGCGCCGCAAAAATCACGGTGCACAGGCCCGGTTTGCAGGGTAAAAAATCGACCGGCCGGCGATTTTTGAGGGGTTTTACCCGCGAAGCGCAACAAACCGCCGGGACGGGCCGGGTCATCATCTTGCCCAAAACGCGCTTAAAGGCTATCATGCCTGTATTATGATAGATTTTGTTCATCTCCACGTACACAGTGATTATTCTCTGCTGGACGGCGCCGCTTCCGTGCAGAGCCTGGCCGATAAAGCTGAAGCGCTCGGCATGAAACACCTCGCCATTACGGATCACGGCAATATGTTCGGCGTCCTGAAGTTCGTTACCGCCTGTAAAGAACACGCGGACCATTCGCCGCGCGCCAAGCCCATTCACCCCATTATCGGAAATGAGTTTTACATGGCGCCCGGCTCCCGTTTTGAAAAGAACGGGGCGGAACATGGAAACAAGTACTACCACCTGATACTCCTTGCAAAAGACACTCAAGGATACAAAAATCTCTTGAAATTAACGTCCATCTCGTATATAGACGGCTTTTACTATAAGCCGCGTATTGATGAGGAGGTTCTGGTACAATACCACGAGGGGCTTATCTGCCTTTCCGCGTGCGTTGCCGGTGAAATTCCAAGCCTTATTCTGGAGAACAAGATGGATGAGGCTGAAAAAAGAGCGCGGTGGTTTCGCGGCCTGTTTGGGGACGAGAATTTTTATCTTGAATTGCAGGATCACCGGCTGGAAATTCAGAAAACCGCGAATGCGGCGATCATAGACATAGCAAAACGCACGGGAATCCCGCTTGTCGTTACCAATGATATTCATTACCTTGAGAAAAAAGACGCCGAAGCTCAGGATATTCTCCTCTGCATAAGCACCCAGAAAAAACGCGCCGAGAAAAAACGTATGCGCTTCGATACGGATGAATTTTATTTCAAGACCGGCGACGAGATGGCCGCATTGTTTCCCGAATACCCGGAAGCGGTCGCAAATACCGTGCGTATCGCCGAGCGCTGTAAGACCGAAATCCCAAAAATCAAGACAAAAGACCTGCCCAAATACCTACCGGAATGCGATATCCCGTTCGGCTTTAATGATGCCAATGAGTACCTGCGGCACCTTACGTTTGAAGGGCTTACAAAACGCTACCCGGATTATGGGAAAGAAATCCGTGAACGCGCGGAATATGAGCTTGACGTCATCATCAAAATGGGGTTTACGGGCTATTTTCTCATCGTGGCCGACTTCATCAACTGGGCGAAAGAACACGGTATTGCCGTTGGTCCGGGACGCGGGTCGGGCGCAGGTTCCATCACGGCGTATGCGCTCCGCATCACGGATATAGAACCCCTCAAGTATGATCTCCTGTTTGAGCGGTTCCTCAACCCTGAACGCGTCTCCATGCCGGACTTTGACGTTGACTTTTGCAATGAGCGCCGTGATGAGGTAATCCGGTACGTTACGGAAAAATACGGCAAGAACCGCGTGGGACAGATCATCACCTTTGGTACGCTCAAGGCGAAAGCCGTTATCAAAGACGTTGCCCGCGTTCTTGATATTCCGCTTTCGGAAGCAAATATGATCGCCAACCTCATTCCTAAAGATCCAAAGATGACGCTGAAAAGGGCGTTTGAGGAAGAGCCGAAACTGCGGGAGCTGGAGGAAAACCCCAAGTATCAGGAATTGTTCGTGTTTGCCCGCAAACTGGAAGGCAAGAACCGCAACTCAAGCCTCCATGCGGCAGGCATCGTCATCGGGAAAACAGACCTCGTCAACTATGTGCCGCTGTATAAAGACCCCAAAACCGGCGGCGTGGCAAGCCAGTACACTATGGACGTCATTGAGGAACAAGGGCTGGTAAAGATGGACTTCTTGGGACTTAAAAACCTCGATCTCATCAAAAATACCGTTGATCTCATCAAAGAACGGGGCGATGAATACGCTGATTTTAACATTGACGCCATCCCCGAAGACGACGAGGCGACCTTTAGGATGCTGGGAGAAGGCAAAAGTTCCGGGATTTTCCAGTTTGAATCCCAGGGTATGCAGAACGTCCTGAAACAGGCAAAACCGACCTCCATTGAGGATCTGATCGCATTGAACGCCTTGTACCGCCCCGGACCCATGGACTATATTCCGCAGTTTATTGAGTCCAAATGGGGGCGGCAGCCCATAGTCTACCCCGATCCGTGCCTTGAGGATATTCTCAAGGAGACCTACGGGGTTATCGTATATCAAGAGCAGGTCATGCAGGTCGCCCAGCGGATAGCGGGTTATTCTCTGGGACAAGCCGATATGCTGCGCCGTGCGATGGGAAAGAAAAAGCGGGAAATCATCGACAAGGAAAAGGCGCCGTTTATCGCGGGCGCGATAAAAAATGGGTTTAAGGAAACCGATGCGGACCGTATCTACGAGATTCTGGTTCCCTTTGCCAATTACGGTTTTAACAAGAGTCATGCGGCCGCGTATTCCGTGGTTGCGTACCAGACCGCGTATCTCAAGGCGAATTTCTCCGCCGAATTCATGTCCGCGAAGCTCACCAATGAGATCAGCGGCACGGACAGCCTTCCCGCTTACATTGATGAAGCCCGCAAAATGGGGCTTGCCATTGATCCGCCGGATATTAACCGTTCCGACCGGTATTTTTCTGTTGCTGACGGGCGTATCGTGTACGGCTTCCTCGGTATAAAGGGGTTGGGCGAAGGTCCCGCAAACGAAATTATCGCTTGCCGTGAAAAGGACGGTCCATACAAAAGCTTCATGGATTTTCTTGAGCGCGTAGATATTAAAGCCGTGGGTAAAAAAGTGGTGGAACTCCTCGCCCGAACCGGCGCATTCGACTCTTTCGGCATAACGCGCGCTACGTTGGTTTTCAACCTCGAACAGGTTGTGGAATATGTACAAAAAAACAAAGAGGAGAAGGCGTATGGGCAGAGCGGTCTTTTTGATAATGCGCCGGTAGAGCAGCAGCAGTCCTTCCGTTTCGTTGAAAAACCCGAATGGACGCGCATGGAAAAGCTCCAAATTGAGAAGGAGTTGATCGGGTTCTACTTTTCCGGTCATCCGATGGACGATTTTAAGGACGTATGGGAGAAGTACTCCACGCTGAATTTGGCGGAGCTTGACGCGGCCGAAGACGGCATGTACGCCGTTGTCGGCATGATCAAAGACCTGAAGCCCCATCATACCAACAACGGCGAAATGGGATTCAGCGCCATTGCGGACTACAACGGCGATGTTGATCTGGTGCTATTTGCCGACTCGTGGGCGCGCGCAAAGAACAGCCTTGCGATAGACAGAGTGGTAGCAATCCGGGGCAAGATCAACACATCCGAAATGCGGGACAAACCAAGCCTCCTTGTTGATAGCGTGCTTAACCTTGAAAAAAACGGTCTCACACGGGAAGCTATTGACGCCTTTTTCAGTCATCCGCTTGACAAGTACCGCAAAGCGTGGGAACAGAACTGTACGTTGAACCTCGCTCAGGCGGCGGGTGTGAAAGACGGCGTTTATACGCTGGTTGGCGTCATCAAAAGCGTAAAGCCGTATCAAACATCGAAAGGCGGGGATATGGCGTTTTCTTCTATAGAAGATTTTAACGGGCAGATCGATCTGGTGATCTTCTCCGATACATGGGAAAAATGCCGGAATACGCTGACGGTTGATACGCTCGTTGCGCTCAAGGGCAAGCTGGATAAGTCTCGCCGTCCGGATAGACCGAGTGTCATTGTAAACGAATTCCTTGATGTGGATCATTTGCAGAACGAGGCGGAGTCCAATCCCAAAGACGCCGCGAAAAAAGCCGGCGGGAAGAAACCTCCGAAGCAGCCGGCAATGCCGCGGCCGGGCGCAGCGGCTGGTGAACATACTCGCGCCGAATCGTACACAGCGGACGTTTCGCAGGAGGAAAAGCCCCCTGCCGCATCAATACATATTAGACTCACGGAAACCGCCGCAGAAACCGATAACACGCTTTTCATTTTGCGGGATGCCTTACTCGAAAAACCCGGCTCCAGCACGGTGTACCTGCACGTTCCCGATGCGGGCCGCGAGACGGTCATCAGAACTACTTCCCAGATAAAAGCATCCGCCGATGATGCCGCACTCGAAATCTATACGCATTGCGGCGGCGTTGAAAAGGTGTGGACCGAGTGAGCTGCCGAGTCTAACGCCGTACCTGCCAAGTTTGTTGCGGAGGGAGCGGCTTTTAGAGCCTCCCGCGGGGCGGTATGGTCCGGTTGTCCCCCATACGCGAGATGATTGCCCCCGTTTCAACCGTGCCGATTAGAGGGAAAATAGCATTGTCAAGATGTTGTTGTAAATCTGTTTTTTACCGCCCATATACCTTGACAAAATTGTTTGACTTTGCTAATCTTAATCCAATGGTATGGACGATTAACTCAGTGGGAGAGTGTTACCTTCACACGGTAGAAGTCGTTGGTTCAAATCCAACATCGTCCACACGCCCAGATGGTGGAATTGGTAGACACGCTGGTTTCAGGTACCAGTGCCTAAACAGCATGGGAGTTCAAATCTCCCTCTGGGCAAATTTTGGGGCGCGTAGCTCAGCTGGTTAGAGCGCCACGTTTACACCGTGGATGTCTGCGGTTCGAATCCGTACGCGCCCAATATTTTCTTTACCCCTCCGGTTGTTTACGCGGTTGTGCGGCACTATTATAATTCCCATCCCATCTACTCTATTCCCCATTCCGTACTAACCGAGTTTTGAAACCGGCTCACCCATCTGTAAATATAAGCATGTTTGAGATTTTACCCGGCTGGGCCCACGACATGGTGCCTTCCATTTTTGATGAACGCAAGAAGTTTTCGACTTCCGGTTTTTGCAATTTATCAAGTATCCGTAAAGCGGTTTTTTTATCATTACACGGAATGAACGCTTGCAAAGACTGATTAGCCTGCCAAGACCCTTCAAATAAACGCGGCGTGAAATGTTTTTTACCGTAAGCCTCCCATACAATTTTATATTGTTGAAAACTGTACGGACCCACGCCGAGCAAAGCCCACCATAAGCCTCGTTGTATGTACGTTTGAATGAACACGCCTTTTCGCGCTGCCAATACGTGTCTGTATTTCTCAAAATAGTCTTTCAAAAGCGGGTACGGCGACAGTTCATCTAACGGCTTTCCATGCGGATTATATGGAAGCAAAATCCATTTCTGCGGTTTTTCGGTAAAGGTAAAGTTTTTCGTTGTAATAAGCGGGTATATAAATTTTTTAGGAAGATGATAATAATTGCCCGATGAAAAGACCTTGCATACCGTATCATCAATATCTTGGTATTCGGTAAATATAAAAACGCCATTCGCCCCGCACGTATTTATACCCTGCCGCGGCTTTGATTCAGAGGGTACGGTAATTTGCACAAAAGCGGACTGCCGTTTCGCGCGGGTAACCGCAAGAAAACTTCCTTTTCTATTAAGCGCGGGAAACGCCGTATATTCCTTCCATTCGTTTTCATAGCGGAAATAGGGAATCTCTTTATTGTACGCGGCTTTTTTCTCAAATAAGGCTAGTCCTGAACGCGCCGAAATTCCAAATACGTCTTTATCCGCAAAATCATACACCGCTTTTAACGCGTACCTTTTATTGCCGGCCGTAAAACAGCGAAACGCTTCGTGCGCGCCGTCGTTAAGAAACAGCGAGAGCGGCAGAAAAAATACGGCTATGCCGTTATCTATAAGATTATCCGTAATTGTTTTTTGTATGATAAGGGCAGCGATATCAATACGGGAACCCCCCAGAAGCAGTTTCCGCTTATTGGGCGCGAGACCATAGTCAAGAAAAAACGGTTTTACAAATTCTTTGTATTCTCTCGGCAAGTCTGAAAAATTGCACCACGGCGGATTACCGAATAATACATCGGCGCGTACGGAATCAAACTTCAAGATATCCTGTCGGTAAAAATTAGCGGACATATCGACGTGGTATTTATTGATAAATTTTGCACGCGCGTTGCTGTGGAATGCCGCGTTACATTCAACGCCGAAGAGGTTATGTAAAGGTAACTCGGATAGCGCATATCCTTTTTCGAGTGCAGCATCCACCAATACCTCAAGGAGGTTGGCTTGGCCCATAGTCGGGTCGAGAACGGTTTTACCGCTCAACCACAAATCAAGGATACCAAAGGCGTCAACCGCGAAAGCTGCGGTATCGGGCCGCGTAAACACTGCGCCGATGGCTAATGTAGCGAATGAAGCTGAAATCGATGCATCCATTTTCTTTTTTCTATTATAATCTTTACGCACTATTTGTAAATGCGGGTAACGGCGTATACAAATAACGAGAGGGTGCGAGGCCGGCTGTGGAGACGATGATTTCCCCTGACCGTTCGGGAACGGTAATTTCCCTGCCGAAGGTGTTGCCGTCCGTTACATTTTCCGTGTCAACATTAAAGCGATACCGTCTCCGCTCATCCGCAGTTTGATCGTTTCCGCGCCGCTTTGCAGTCGGGTAAGGGTTTTGCCGCCTGGAACCAGGACGACCCCGGCATAACCGTCTTGATATTTCGTGGTTACTTTGCCGCTCAAGGTCCACGCGGTTTCTTCCTCTCCCTCTTCGTTCTGCAGGGTTTCCCGGAGCAGGGCGATTGAGGAATCGCCTTTGCCGGCGGAATCATCGTAGGGGTGTACAGTGAAAAGGAACGCGATCCGAATCAAACCTGCCCGACCCCCATGCAGACAGTGAATTGAAACATTAGCCGGAATGATATACTATAGATATGGAGGCAATTATGACACCGGAACCAAAAATGGGTCTAAACTTTGAACAAGTCTGGGCTACTATACAGGCGCTGGCGGAACAGCACAAAGACACCGAACGCTTCTTGAAAGAATCGAAAGCGGAAACAGACCGGCGTTTTCAAGAGGTCGCGGAACAGCACAAAGAGTTAGCGGAGCAGCACAAAGAGTTAGCGGAACGGCACAAAGACACCGAGCGGTTCTTGAAAGAATCCAAAAGCGAACTCAATCAGGCAATCGGAAGACTCGGCAACCGTTTCGGCGAATTGGTCGAGCATTTGGTCTCTCCCAACCTGCTGAAAAAGTTCAACGCCCTCGGTTACGCTTTCGGCAAAAGCAGTCCCCGCTCCAAGTACGAGGACGTAAAAACCGGCAAAATCATCGCGGAAGTCGATGTACAGC
>JAITAN010000119.1 GCA_031284105.1 Treponema sp.
TATTCGGTGATTTGCGATAAGACCCAGCCGGAAAAGTCCCTGGTACACGGTATTGCACAACGGGCGGGGTTAGGCGTTACCGACATTGATTGCTCCACCATTCCGGTAACGCTTTCTTATGTCCGGTTAAAGAAAGACATTTGGGCGGAACTGTCGGAATTAGCCACGGCCTACCGCTGTCATCTTGAATGCACCCCTGAAAAACCGTTGGTTTTTGCCCACTCGCCCTATCAGACAGAACCGCTACAGGACGATGATTATTCATACACCTTTACCGGGGAGCATATTTTCTATTTGTGGAAAACGGCAAAGGCGGAACTGTACCGGAATACGGTGCGGCTTAAAATCAATTTGCCGGTTGAACTTGAGAAACAGGAAATTTGGCGGTATGACGAAACCCCGGTACTCTACAACGATGATCTGCAAGCCCATTACCCTTTCAAGTATCCCCTTGTCCGGGAAATAGAGGCGGGGCCGTATGAAGCCCATTACCGGATTATTGACGGATGCCCAACTTCGTTGAGCTTCGGCAAGGAACGGGCGGTTGTGTATGCTGACCAGATCGACACAAAGGAGGAAGCGGAAAGTCGTATTGAATATGACGACGGGCCGCTTTCCTATTCGGTTTATGACGTTACCACTCACACTGACCGGGCAATCCTTACCTTGCGTAAAGAAGCTGACTGCGATTTGTACAAGGCCGTTATTTATGGTCGGCCTATTGTCCTTGATGTAAACCGTTCCTGCTTTCTCACAGACAACGAAGGCATTACTAACTACGGGACGGCAGCCCTGAATGTAACCGGGTCTTATTTTTCCGAACACGCTATAAACGGCAAGCCGCAATATGAAGATTGGGCTAGCCGGGAACTAAAAGAACGAATACAAATTTAACGACGACGAGGGCAAACTTCACGAGGTGGATCACCTCCCGGCAAGATAATGGTTGCATTGTTAATCGAAGCCTTCATAGCGAAGGCTTCTTTTTCCCCCTGTAACCCGATCGAATACCGGCCGCAGTATATGGCGTGAAACGGCGTGCGTTACGATGGTATTGAGGGCTAATCTGGGGTTTCGGATACTTGAAGATTACGAGCAGATAGCGAAACGTCTTGAATGTGAACAACGAAAGCGCGGAATACGGTACCGGATGTGCAATGTTTGTTAAAGCCGGGGATCATATTCCGGGTACCGGCTGCGAGGGCGGTAAAAATGTGGCGCGGATACTGAAACGGGCGCCGGATGGTAAAGTCTGCGGCATTGATTATTCGGAGGTCTGCGTGGAAAAACGGGCGGCTGAACAGGACGGCGGTCCGTGCGGGGCGGGCGGAGGTGCTGCTGGGCAATGCGCCGGAGAACCCCCTGTCCCCGATTTTTCCGGCGGCTCAAGGCGTTTCGAGAGATATGAAAAAGATGACAAGAGCCATGCACATTGCCGCGCCGTTTGCCGCGTTGACGCTGGGAATAGCGGGCGCGGCAGGTCTGACCTGCCGTTTAACGCAAGGAGTGGACGTATGAAAAGTATGGAAAGAGCCAGGCGCATTGCCGCGCCGTTTGCCGCGCTTACGGGTAGATTTTATATCGAGGCATTGCGCGGCTACGCTTTCATTTTTTAGCGGGTTCCAGCACGACCGCGTCCCGCTGGGCAATCAGGCTCAATTCCGCGGCTTTGAAGGCGTGTTCCTGAGTCATGGCGTTTTCCGTACGGTTCAGGCAATCAAGAATGAGCGCGCCGAAATATGGAAAACCGACCTTTCCTTCTACATGGTAGTAGGTCTCTTCCGTACCGTTGGCAAGGAAAACATGCCCGCCGCCCGATCCTTTGAAACCCAGATTCATGTACTTGCGCTGTTCAATAAAGCCCTCGGTCCCCAGAATGAACATGCGCCCGTCCCCCCACATCTGCAAGCCGTCCGGCGTAAACCAGTCCACGCGGAAATAACCGGCGGCGTTGTTGTCAAGCACGACCTGCGCGTCTCCGAAATCGTCCAGTTCCGGATACTGGGGATGGTTGTAGTTCGCTATTTGACTGCGGACCACCGTACCGTCCTTCGCGCCCGTATAGTACAGGATTTGTTCCATGTTGTGGCTTCCGATGTCGCAGAGTATGCCCCCGTAGTTCTTCTTGATGAAAAACCAGTCCGGTCTGTAAGACGGGTTTAACCGGTGCGGACCAAATCCGATGACCTGTATCACCCTGCCGATAGCGCCCTGTTCAATGAGCTGCCCCGTAAATACCGCGGATTCCACATGGATACGCTCGCTGTAGTATACCGCATACTTCCTGCCCGTGCTTTGAACCATCACGCGGGCGTCCGCAAGCTGCTCCAGCGTGGTGAGCGGCGCTTTGTCGGTAAAATAGTCCTTGCCCGCGGCCATGACCCGCAAACCCAATGCACACCGCTCGCTCGTCATCGCGGCTCCGGCCACAAGCAGAATTGACGGATCGTTTAGGATTTCCTCTTCGCTTGAGGCCGGCTTCACGTCGGGAAAGTTACGTGCGAAATTCGCCATATAGCGCGCATCCGGGTCGTAATAACTTTTGAGGACGCCGCCCGCCTCAATCAGTCCGTTACACATACCGTAAATATGGCCGTGGTACAACCCCACGGCCGCAAACACAAATTCGCCCGCCTTTACCACCGGCGCGGGCTTTCCTTTCGGCGCATATAAAGCGCCGTTCGCGGTACCGTTATTTGTTTCCATACGTACTCCCTGTCGTAATAGTTCCACTAAATCCTGCCACGGATGTGGTTTTTTCATAAAAGTGCGGAACCGCCGCCATGATGCCTTCTACGGTGTAGAACGGATCGTCCGCACCGAGCGGCAGGGCAACGGTTGAGCCGGACGCGCCCGATTTGTAAATGGCGGTAATCAGCTCCAGCGCATTGCGCCCGTCATGTCCGTCAATAGCGGGGCCGCAGCCCCGTTCGATTGCGGAAAGCACATTCTCAATCTCGCCGGTATGCCCCTCGTACGGCAGCGGCGGGTAAGAATCAACAAAACCGGTGAGCTTTGCTTCCAGCGCGGCGTCATGTTCTTTAAGCGGAAAGGCGTTTGTACCCGCGACATTGGCGCAAACCTTCCACGGCGCGGATACACGGGCGTTTTCGCCTTGAAATATGAGCTGCTGCTCTTCCCCGTGGTGTATGACCGAGCTTGTGATCTGTGCAAGCGCGCCGGCCGGGTATTGCAGCACGGCAACGGAAATATCCTCGACTTCCGCGTTATTATGCGCCGCATTGCTCAATACCGCGGTTACCTTTTCCGGCATACCCATCATCCAGATAAGCAAGTCGATATGATGAACCGCATGGTTTAGCGTACAACCCCCGCCCTCGGTCTTCCATTTGCCGCGCCACCACAGATCGTAATAGCGCAACCCGCGCCACCAGAACGAATCAACCTGCGCGTGAAGCACGCGCCCGATCATGCCGCGGTCAAGAACATTCTTTAATGCCGCAATCGGCGTGCGGAACCGGTTTTGCGCGATACAGGCTAACATCCTGCCGCTTTCTTTTTCCGCTGCAAGCATCGCATCACATTCCTCAAGGCTTGCGGCCATGGGTTTTTCAACAAGAACGTTGCAGCCCGCTTTAAGGCAGTCAATGGCGATTTGCGCGTGCGTATAAGGCGGCGTACAGACGCCGACAAGATCGATCCTGCCTTTCATCGCATCAAGCATGGTCTCGTGCGAATCAAAAACCAGCGCATCAGGATTCTCCGTCTTCTTGGAGTTTTCGCATTTCTCCACCGCAATATCGCAGAGCGCAACAATCTTACAACGACCCGGAAACAGTCGATATGCTTCCATGTGAAGGCGTGAGATATTTCCCACACCGATAATAGCAATGTTAATCATTGTATCAGTATACATCCTTTTTAGAATAACACAAGCGGAATTAATCATATAAGTCCCTTAAAAATTTTAAGGGTTTTCCAGAATCGGTTTGAGGTTCGTTTTAGGTTTAGGCGTAAGGCAGGTCAGACCTTATAGACGCGCACCCGCTGCCGTTATGCGGCGGGCGGCATGGAGCAGCAGGTATACCTCTTGGGATACGTGCGTTAGGTTTTTACCGCATACGCTTCAAACGTATCGCCCAGACCGAATAAACGGCTTATTGCAAGAAGAAGATGGTAGACTAAACCCCGCCGGACGCCCTTCTTGCCCATAACGAGTTTTCCGGCGACCGGAAACCGTTCGGGATGGTGTCCGGTAACGACGAGCTTCTTGAGAGTAAAACCGAATGGCTTTAGAACCGCGCGGACTTTCGACGGACTCCATACGGTGTAATGATCCTGCGGGCTTTTCTCAAGAAAGATGCGCCGCGCTTTCGGCGTTCTCCTCGCTGAAATCCCCTCGAATGAAGGCGTTGAAAACGCCAGGATACCGCCTTTTTTAAGCAGTCTGTTGATCGCGGACAATACCGGGCCGGCGTTCTCGAAATGTTCAATGACATACCAAAGCGAAATAACGTCAAACCGTCCGTCTAAAAAAGGTTCCGTATCGCACGCCGTGGGAAAGTACCCTTGAAAACAAGGTATTCCAAGCTCATTGTTCACATAGGATACCGCGTCTTCCGCTGCTTCAAGTCCTATCGGGGCAAAGCCTTCCGCATTAGCGGCGGCCAGAAACGGGCCGTATGCGCAGCCTATGTCCAGCAAGTACGGAGCGGGCTTTGGGGCGTTCTTTTGAAGGCGTTCCTCAAAACCGTTTGAGGAACGGCCCATTATCGAAACAATATGGGAAAGCCGCGCCCTGCCCGTCTGTACCAGATTCGGGAAATCTTCAAGGTACGTTTTGCCGTATTGCTTTTTGTAGAAGTCGAAGAAGTAGTCTTTTGCATATTCAATCGGCGGGGGCGCGGAGCGGCTCATGTAGGTAATGCCGCAGGCCGGACAGGTACGGTAGGTGCGGTCGCGGAAGCGGGCAAGCGCGGCTGCCCCGCCGGTACCGCACAGGGGGCAGCCGGCTGCGTGTATGGAAACGGCATTGAGAAGCCTTGCGAGGCTTTCTTTGCGGGCGTCGTCCTCAATGCCGCATACAACGGATATGCGCCGGCATTGCGCGCGAATTGAGGCGAGCGTCTCGTCCGTCAGGCGGAGGGTTGTAAGATAGCGAATCCCTTTTTTCCCGCGGCCCGCGGTGCGGAAACCTGCGCCGCGGGAGAGCCGCTCGTGGTACGCGGTGGGCGATACGAGCAGTACCGGCACGCGGGCGTACAGGCTCTCGAATGAGGTAAGTCCGAAATGCGTAACCACCAGATCGTATTCGGCAAGGCGTGCGCTCAAATCAGGGATATGTCCGGCAACGGTTACGTTTTTTTCCATCAGAGCGGCTCTGCACGCCGCGTCCGCGGTCCGGTTCAATGCGCCGAAAACGGCCGTGATTTCAAGATCGCCGTGCGCCGCAAGCGCAGCGGCCGCGGGGGCGGTAAGCCCGGCAGCATCTTCCATGCCGAATGTGATAAGAACGCGCGGCCTCCGCGTGAAGCAGTCTTGCGGCGCGTCATCCGCGGCGCGCGTAAGCGGCGCATCCCATGCCGGACGCCGCGGGCCGGAGAACCGCAATAATGCGGGCATATACCTATTGGGGCGCTCTTTTTCAAGATTCGGCAAAGTATCCATCAGGAAATCACACGCGTTTCTACAGGAGCCGCCTTCATCTATGCCGATAACCGGCGCGTGCCGCCGCCATGCGAGAAACTCTTCTTGTGAAGTTCTGAACCGGTCAAGGACAATGAAGGCAAGCTCGTCCGGCGGCGCGCCGTCCGCGGGTTTATAAATACGCGCGTCCCGCCCCAGGGCGCGCAGTTCCCCGGCGAGCGCGGTACAGCGGGCGAGGTGTCCGCCTCCGCGTCCTTTTTCATATAAAGGGACAATAAGAATAGGTTTCATCTTGTTTACGGTACGCCGGCATTCGGCTTACGGCCCCCGGTTGTGCGCCGTCCTATGGGCCGCAATGATACGGATGCCGGTAAACCGCTGGTCCGGCCCGGCGCATGAGAGCGCGCGGTACACGTCCTGCGCTCTGTCGTAGTCTTCCTGCGTGTCGATGGTAAGGCGCATATCCGGCGCTTGCCAGATAAGGGGGGCCAATGGTCTGTGCAGCCGGAAGCGGGCGGGGTGGTTGTACAGGTAGGGGCAGACATGCTCGCGTTCCGGCTGTGCCGCGGCTTCTCTTTCCGCGCGGAGCAGGGCTTCTGCGGCTATGGACTCAACGCCGGCGCCGTAAGGCAGTCCTGCGTATCCCGCGTAATCGGCGTTAAGGGAGCGGGCTTCGCGGTTAATGGCGGATGCCGCGTCCGCAAATACAAAAGGGTTATCGCCCGTTGCGCGGATCACTCTATCAATAGAATATACCCGTATTGCGTTGCAGTACCGCGAGAGAACGTCTTCTTTTGGGCCTGTGCATATCTCGAAGCCGGCTCTTTCCGCGAAGGGGGCGAATGCGGCGGCGCAGTCGGGCGGGCACGCGAGCACATACCTATCGCAGGGGATGCGTGTTAAAGCGTCCATGACTCTGAATATGATTGGTTCGCCATCAGCGCGGTCTTGCGCGGGGGGCAAGGCAAGCATGGCCTTATTGGGCAGCCTTGTTGAATCAAGGCGGGCTTGTAATACTACTGCGGTTAGCATATAGGTACCTTGTCGGTTGTTTTCGTCATACGGATTAGCGTAAAGCGTTTCGCGGTCGGGCGGATGAGGGGGTAATGAGGGGGGGCGCTGTTTCCACGCCTTTGGGCGTATAGGGGGGGCATGGCGGTCGCGCCCCCCTGTCTCCATACCGCGCACGCGCGGTATTCCGCCACCCCCCACAGGCGCAGCCTGTTCCCTAACTTCGCAGCCAGAGGCTGTTCCCTACTTCGGCGTTGGTATCAATAGCGGCGCACGGCTTTATGCCTACAAGCAGTTGCAGCCTGTTCAGCCAATGCGCCGCAGGCGCGCGTCAATCCGCCATATACGCCTGCGATATGTATGCCTGCGGCATTTATGCCGGCGGCATTTATGCCGGCGGCACGGACGCCGCTGTATCCATTGCTCTCCGCTTGCGGAGAGGTGGAGTTTTGCCTTTGGCAAAACTCCTATGTGCTAATCCGGCATGGACGCCGGATTAGCACACGGACGCCGCTGTAACTAATGCGCCGCAGGCGCGCGTCAATCCGCCAAGCTCAATGCGTAAGCGTTGAGCCGCTCAATGCGTAAGCGTTGAGCCGGATGCCGGATGCTTCAGGCGGCATGGACGCCGCTGTAACCAAGCGCTGTAAGCGGTGGAGTTTGCGCTACGCGCAAACTCCGATGCGTCAATCCGCCATGGATGGCGGATTGACGCACTACTCCCAGCCGCCCATGGAGCCGGATATGGCGGAGTCGAGGTCTACGTTTGGACCGGCCGCGCTGTTGCGCTGTTTAGCGGGAGAGCTG
>JAITAN010000128.1 GCA_031284105.1 Treponema sp.
TCTTGCTTATCTCTCCGCCTTTCATCGTAAACGCGCCGCCATCCACGTACACGCCGCCGCCGTCTTTGGATGCGGAATTGCCGCTTATGGTTCCTCCCTGCATCGTAAACGTGCAGCCGCCGGACACATACACGCCGCCGCCGGCCTCGCCTGCGGAATTGCCGGTTATGGTACCGCCGTGCATCGTAAACCACCCGCCGCTCAACACGCTCACGCCGCTTGCTTTCGCGCCCCGTATTGTCGAGCCGGTCTTCATAATGAATGCCCCGCCCTCTACGGACACAGGAGACGCGGCTTTATCGCCGCCGTTGAGGGTAACGCCGTTATCCAGCACGAAGGTTACGTTTTTCGGTACGGTAAGCAGCGGCTTGCCGCCGTTGTTCGACACGGTACGCGGCGTTCCGTCTCCTATAAGGGTGATTGTCTTCGCCGCGTTGCCGGTAAAGGCAGCCGGATTAGCCGTGAAACTCGCGCCGAGCGTAATGGTATAGGAGCCGCCCGCCCTGTCGTTGTTGACGGCGGCTATGGCCCGCTCAAAGGCCGCGGCGTCGCGGACGACCGCATTACGCAACTCGGCCTCCGCTGCCGCGGCGTTTATCCGCGCGGCCCGCTCGCCTTCCCCGCTCAACTTCAGCGCGAGTTCCTCCATGACCCTCATGCCGTCCTCCAGGCTCCGGTAATCCGCCGTGTCGCCCGCTTCCTGTACGCCGGTCTCAAGGTTTATCACGGCCGCGTTGAACATCGTGTCCCTGTCCAGCTTCCGGGCCGTTACGGACAACACGAGCCGCGGGTTGTTCCCCGTGCCCGCCGCGGGCAAATACTCGTCCGCCACGTCCCCGCCGAACTGGTTCCCATACTCGGCCTGCACCTGCTCAAGGCTCTTCGTGCGCGGGTATACCGCGTATCTCCCGCTCCTCACGAGATGCACGGCCAGTATCTGGGCCAGCGTGTCCGCGTCCCGTGTGTTTGCCCCGCCGGCCAGCCGCACCGGCGGCACGGCAAGCCGCGGCAGTTTGGACGCGTCCTTCCGGCTCGCGTCCACGATGTTCTTGGCCATGGCCGGCAGTTTGCCCCGTATCTCGCTTATCGCGCTATAGGTCTGGATGTCTCCGGCCACCTGCCGCAGTTCGTCTATCTTGATGATGGCGATGATGAGCAGCTTCTGCGTTCCCAGCGTAGTGATGCTGCCGGCAACCACGTACTGCGCGCCGAGCTGCTTGCCGAGGCTGGCGATGGTGTCGGGGTCGGTCATGCCGGATCCCATCTGAAAGCCCTGTTCGCCCCGTATGGCCAGGTTTATGCTGGTGCGGGGCACGGGCGTAAAGGCCGCGGTCAAATCCTTCTCAAACGAGAACAGTTCGGCAATGGTCTCCCCGTCCTCACCCTGTCCGCCGGTAAAGGGCAGGATTGCCAGCAAATCCTTTGCGGCCGCGGCGTTCACGACCGCAAGGGTCAGGGCCGCGGACAGCGCGGCAATACGCATCATTCCTTTCATACGTTCTTTCCTTTTGTCTTTCATAACTATTGAGCCGGTTTTGAGACGGCCCGCGTATGTTGCGCTTCGTGTTGTGATGCACCGATGCATCATATACATAAATATACGGTACCTTATAATATAGCGCACTTAGAGCGGAATATCTAGGGCGTGTCCGCTCTATGCGGTACTATTTTGCTTTTTTTGAAACAGGCTCGCTTCGTATATCCGCCCGTGAGACGCCCGCGCTACTGCCCGCCCGCGTGGGTGGCTTTCACCCGCTCTGCACAAGGCGTTTGCACCGTGCGGTGCAAGGTCTTTGAGCCGATACGCCCAAGGTGTTCCGGCCGTCCGAAGGCAGGTCTGACCTGAAGTTGCTTCTTGCAGGCATAAAGCCGTGCGCCGTTCTTGATACAACGTCGAAGTAGTAAACAGCCTCTGGCTGTGTGGCCGCTCTTGTCAAAATTAGTAATATGGTATATTATATTGCTATGAAAGTAGCAGTTGTACAGATCAACTCGTTTATCGGCGATTTTGCCGGTAATATGGAGAAAATACGTACATGGACGGAAAAGGCTCTGGCGCAGCAAGCGGACATGGCGCTTTTTCCTGAACTTGCCGTGTGTGGGTACCCGCCCATGGATCTGCTTGATCAGGGTTGTTTTGTTGAGAAGAATATACAGACCATTCACGCCCTTCAGCGTATACTGCCTAAAAGTATAGCCTGCGGAGTCGGCTTTGTGGGACGAAGCCCTTACTCGCTTGGAAAATCGCTGGTAAATACCTATGGTATTATGTTGGACGGAAAACTCGTGTTTGAACAGATTAAGACCTTGCTCCCTACCTACGACGTCTTTGACGAAGCCCGTAATTTTGAGAGCGCCCGTGAATGGAATACTTTTGAGTACAAGGAGGAGCGCATAGGCATTGCGATTTGTGAAGATGCATGGCGGGAAACGGGTGTTTCCGGTATGAATTATGTTAGCGATCCGGTAAAGGAACTTTTTAAGCAAGGCATTACCCTGCTCTGCGCGCCGTCAGCTTCGCCGTATGTGGCGGAAAAACTCTCGGTGCGGTACAATTTGGCGAAACGTATCAGCATACGGGGCAATGTGCCGTTTGCGTACATCAATGCGGTAGGCGCGAATGATTCCATCATCTTTGATGGAAGGTCATTCGCCATCTTTCCTGACAACAGGAAGCTGCTATTGCAGGGAGCGGCTTTTAACGAAGACATGTTCATGTTTGATACCAATAGCGGTGCGGCAACTGCTGATACTGTTGCAGGTACGGCTGTAGCCGTGGAGTGGGAGGACGTAAAAGCCGAAAATGAGCTTGACGCTATCGAAGAAGCCCTCATCATAGGCATACGGGACTACATGGTGAAATGCGGCTTTACTCGCGTCCACCTTGGGCTTTCAGGCGGTATTGACTCCGCTCTGGTAGCGTATTTGGCGGTAAAAGCGGTGGGACAAGACAAGACCGTATGCTTCAGTATGCCGTCGCGGTTCTCCTCGCAAGGCTCAAGGGACGATGCAGCGGAGCTTGCCGCCCGTCTCGGCTGCCGCTATGCGCCGCTACCCATAGAGTCGGTGTTTATGAGTTTTCTTGAAACACTGGAGCCGGTGTTCGAGAAAAAGCCTTTTGATAACGCCGAGGAAAATCTGCAAGCCCGCATACGGGGAACTTTACTCATGGCGTATTCCAACAAGTTTTCCTCAATGTTGCTCACCACAGGCAATAAGAGTGAACTGGCAATGGGGTACTGCACCTTGTATGGGGACACAAATGGGGCGCTTTGTCCTATCGGCGACCTTTTCAAAACCGAAGTGTTTGCGCTCTGCCGGCGTATCAACGAAAAGGCCGTTAAACAGGAGGGAAACATCATTATACCGGAGGCGATTCTCATCAAGCCGCCTTCGGCGGAACTCCGTCCAAACCAAAAGGATCAGGACAGTCTGCCTCCTTACGAAATTTTGGATGAAATACTTAAGCTGTATCTGTTTGATAACCTTTCAAAAGAAGAGATTGCGGATAAAGGCTGGGACGTGGAACTTGTTGCAAAGATCATCAAGACCGTAGCGCATGCGGAATTCAAACGCCGTCAGGCGCCGCCGGTGTTGAAAGTGTCGAAGCGGGCATTTGGTATGGGACGGCGTATGCCCATTGCCCGGGATATATACGAGGTGCTATAGACTATGGCGCTTTGTAAGGGGCTGTCATTGTTGTTTCAGCGCGGATTGAGAGGGTCTGAAACAACGCATTTGATATGGAAGAGCCGTGCGGAAAATTGAAAGTGTATTTATTATGAAATTAACTGTTGACTTTTCATGTAAAAATACTCTATCATACACTAACCCTATGTTGTGAATCTGTTTATGAAAGAAAAACCATCAGGCTATGGCTATCGTATTCGACGAAAGCGGATGCTTCAAGCAATTTTATCGGTTGCATGTATAACTGTTTTACTTTTTGGCGGCGGAGTTCTTATATGGTATATGTGGGAGAAAGTTGTTACTGATAGGGTAACGGAGCAGGAGTTATGGGAAAGCGGTTCCTATCAAGATATATTCGATATAAGCGAGAAGATGCTGGAAGAGATGCCGCTTGATTATGAGGCGCTTATTCTGCACGGTTTTTCGGCATATCAGCTCGTGCTGGCGCAGATCACGGTTTCTGATAAGGCTATTTATATTGAAAAAAGTATACAATGTCTTCGTAAGGCATTGATTATTAAGAGTACGATCATGGATGGGGCTATCCAATACGTGCTGGGCAAGGCGTATTATAGTAAAGGCGCGGAATACGCCGATTTGGCGGTGCAATCGCTGGAATTTGCAAAACAAATGGGCTTTTCCGGTGATGACATGAACGAGTACCTAGGGATAGCTTATGCGGCGTTGCGCGACTACCGCATGAGTATTGCCGCTCTGACGGAAGCGCTGAATTCGCCGAGAGCGGAAGAATATCTTTCGGGTGCGCTTTTGTTGTCAATAGCGAATTCGTATACCGCGTTGGAGGATTTTAATATGGCAATCGCTTATCTTATGCGCTGTCTAGATATCTCCAAAGATGATAATGCCAAAAGGCTGGTGAGATTTAAGCTTGGGGATATTTATTTCAGGCAAGAAGATTATTCGGCAGCTGAAAATCAATATGCCGCGATTTTGAAGGATTTCGGTGAAAACGCCGAGGCTCATTACCGGTTAGGTGAAATTAACGCGGCGAAAAACAATCAGATACAGGCGCGTGCTGAATGGCGTAAAGCCGTTCAGATTGATCCCGCGCACAGATCGGCGCGTTCACGGCTTACCTTACGGTAACCGTTTATAATACATTTTTGGGGGACTTATGTTTAAAGCCATTTTGGAACTTGGAATTGATTTAGGGACATGCAATACCCTTATCTATATACGGGGAAAAGGAATAGTCCTTGACGAACCTTCGGTTGTCGCCTTCGAGAAGGGAACCAAGCGGATCGTTGCAGTCGGTAAAGACGCAAGGACCATGCTGTGGAGAACTCCGGAAAAATACATTGCCACGCGTCCTTTGAGGGACGGGGTGATTGCCGACCTTGATTCATGTGAAAAGATGATGCGTTACTTTATTTACAAGGTGCTGCCTCGTTACCGGTTGATAAAACCCCGTATGGTCATTGGAATTCCGTCCTGTATTACCGAGGTCGAACGCCACGCTGTTGAGGAAAGCGCATTAAAAGCCGGTGCTAAAGATGTCATCGTCATAGAGGAAAGTCTTGCCGCAGCAATAGGCGCGGATATTCCGATTTTTGAACCGGCCGGACACATGGTTTGCGATATAGGCGGCGGCACAACGGAGGTTTCGGTTATCTCCCTGGGAGGTATGGTAACAACCAACGCTATTCGTGTCGGTGGAGATGAATTTGACGAGGCTATTGTCAAGAAAGTGCGCGTCGTACACGACCTCATTATCGGCGAACATATGGCGGAACGGATCAAAATCGAGATCGGCAATGCGGAAATGGATGAAACAAGCGCTATCATGAGTATGGAAGTCAAGGGTATTAATGCGAATACAGGACTGCCTCAGAAGATAAGTCTTGAATCCGATCAGGTACGCGAAGCCCTGCAAAACCCCATCTCTCAGATCATAGATGAAATCAAGAAAACATTAAGCGAAACTCCGCCGGAATTAGCGGCAGATATTGCGGAACGAGGCATCGTGATGACGGGAGGAGGTTCGCTTCTTAAAGGACTTGCCCAGCTTATTTCAAAAGAAGCTAAGGTTCCTGTCTTTGTTGCTGAAAATCCGCTTCAGTGTGTAGCATTAGGCGCCGGTAAATACTTTGAACACGCTAGGAACTTCGACAATTCTCGTAGAATCTATGATAAATTGAATAGTTAGCGAGCATTATGCGAAAAATAGAGAGGAAAAAGTCTTTACTTCCCTTTAATGCGTCAGGGACCGTGTTCGGGATTCTGGTTGTAGTCTCTTTCGCGGCGCTCTTTTTTTCAACTAACACTTTTGCCTTCCGCTTCAAAGATGGAGGGCTATCTTTTTTTTCAGGGATACGGAACGGTATTCAAACGGTGGTTTCAGCGGTATCGGGAACGGTTGCGGCGGTTCAGGAGCTGGCGGTACTGCGTGAGGAATACGCTGAACTTACCAGCCGTATAGCCCGTTATGAACAGATAGAGCGAAGCGCGGCGGATATTTTAATGGAAAACAAACGCCTGCGAGATCAGCTTGGTTTCTTGGATACGGTAACTTATAAAGCCATCCCCGCGAATATTATTGGGAGGGATCCTGACAACCTTTTTTCAGCCATCGTGATCAACAGAGGAGAATCTCACGGTACTGCTGTGGATATGCCGGTTATTGCCTATCAAAACGGGATGGAAGGCTTGGTCGGTAAGGTGATTCAAACCGCTCAATTTGAAAGCCTCGTCATGCCCTTGTATGACGACCGTTCTTTTGTTGCGGCGCGGCTTGCTTCCTCCCGTTATGAAGGTATTGTGGAAGGACAAGGTTCCCAGGATGCGCCGCTTATCATGCGGTTCATACAAAAACGTGCGATTGATGAAATAAATAACGGCGACGTCGTGCTATCAAGCGGTTTGGGTATGGTGTATCCCGCAGAAATCAGTATAGGCAGAGTTACCAATATCAGCTATCAGGAATACGAAATTTCAATGGAAATAACCTTGGATCCGGTTATTGATTATTCACGGTTGGAATATGTTTTTGTGCTTGATAAAGAAGGTACGCGTACGGAAGAGGAACTCCCATGACAAAGAACATCATGTGGTCTGTTGCGTTTACCGCTGTTGCGATTCTTCTCCAATCGACGCTTTTATCGCATCTTGCCATTTATCATGCGGTTCCTGATCTTGCATTGGGAATTCTGGTGTTTTCATCTTACTTTAACGGCGTTATGACCGGACAACTCACCGGTTTCTTTTCAGGTTTGATAATCGATTTCTTATCCGCTGCGCCGCTCGGACTTAACACGCTTGTCCGTACCATTGTTGGCGCTCTTTCCGGGCTTATCAAAGGCATCTTTGTCTTTGATGAAATCTTTCTCCCCATGCTGCTCTGCGGCATGGCTACCGTGTTGAAAGCCGTGATCCTCTTGCTGCTGCATATCCTGTTTGGTGAAAGCATACGCGCCTATCCCATCCGAGAACCGCTGTTCTGGGTAGAACTTGCGCTTAATACGTTTATTGCGCCGTTTTTATTCGCATTATTGAGGCGCTTTAACGCGTTGTTCGTAAAGAAGAGGGAGATATAATGGGTTTATCGTTGCTTCCGGCAGAAGAACCTCAATCGGCAATGAGGATCAATATCATAGCCGGAATCTTTATCGTTATTTTCCTTGTCTACGCTTTTACGCTTTTTAGAATACAGATCGTTCAGGGAGAAGAGTACCGCTCAAAAGCCCAAAATATCGCAAAAAGCATCATCAACATTCCATCCCAGCGAGGTGAAATTTATGACCGTGATTTCAAGCAGCCGTTGGTTATCAATGTCGATTCTTTTGCTATTACCATTACGCCTGCGGAAATTGAGAGGGGTAAGGTATCGGCGATCATAGAAAAGGTTGCCGGTATAACCGGTATACCGAAAGAACAGATTGACCGGAAACTCCCGCCATCAACCTACCACCTCTATCAACCGGTGGAAGTAGCATCAAATGTGCCGTTTGAAACCATTACGGTACTTGCGGAACAGGCAGATACCCTGCCGGGCGTTTCATGGCAGTCAAAACCGGTCCGCAGTTATGCAACCGATATTGGCAGCCTTTCTCACGTCATAGGGTATGTCGGCGATATTACTCGTGAAGAGCTTATCATGTTCTATAACCAGGGGTACCAAAGTAACGACATTATCGGTAAAGCAGGCATAGAACGGCAATACGATGAACTTTTGCGGGGAAAGAACGGACATGAAATCCGTACGGTCGATGTACGCGGCAGACGTATTTCCAGCGAAGAGACAAAACGGGAAGCGCCGGACGCGGGAAAAAACCTAGTGCTGACCATAGACCGGAACATTCAAACATTAGCTGAAAAAGCCTTGGGCGCACGCATAGGCGCGATTGTCGTGATGCGTCCTACAACGGGAGAGATTCTCGCTATGGTTTCGTATCCGTGGTACGATCCGGGTATATTCAACCGAAGCGATATGAGCAGAGAATATGTCTCGCTCATCAATGATCCCAACAAGCCCCTTCTGAACAGGACCATACAATCAAGTTACCCGCCGGCTTCAACGTTCAAGATCATCATGACATCAGCTATCCTTGAAGAAAATGCCTTCCCGCCCGATCAAAACGTACTCTGCGAAGGCGAATTCGAATACGGCGGTAGAACGTGGCGGTGTCATATCAGAAAGCCCGGGCACGGGTGGCTCAATCTATCCGGCGCAATGGCACAATCCTGCGATATTTATTACTGGGTGGTCGGCAGGGATGCGCTTGGTACGGAGCGTATCGTTTCCTACTCCACAGATTTCGGCTACGGTTCTCTTACCAACATCGATCTGCCCGGCGAGATTCCGGGGTTTATACCAACGCCTCAATGGAAGGATCGTAGGTTCCATGAACGCTGGCTCGGCGGCGATACCATGAACATGTCTATCGGGCAGGGGTATACGCTGGTAACGCCCATACAAATGGCGAACATGGTTGTAATGACGGTCAATGAAGGCATCATCTATACGCCGCATCTGCTCAAAGAGGTGCGTAACCCGCTGACCGGCGCGGTGGAAGAAACCGTTGAACGTAGCGTTTTGCACACAAGCACTATTAGTCCGGACGTTTTCAAGGCGGTAAAACGGGATATGCGGGGGGTTATTGTTCAGGGAACGGCTCAATATCCGCTCAACATACGGTCCGTTCAGATAGCGGGAAAAACCGGTACTAGTGAGATTGGATTACAAGATCAGTGGCATTCATGGTTTGCCGCCTTCGCGCCGTATGAAACCAGCAACCCTGAAGAGCGGATCGTGGTATCCGTTATTGTGGAAGCCGTAAACAAGTGGGAATGGTGGGCGCCTTATGCATCCGCAATCATTTTTCAAGGCGTCTTTGCAAATCAGACCTACGAGGAAGCGGTGCGTGCATTAGGCTTCCAGCACCTCATGCCCGTTCAAGGACGCCGTGAATGAGGATACGTGATATTCTGTCGATGGATTTTTTACTTCTGCTTATGGTTGTTGCGCTGACCGTAACCGGTATTTTCTTTATCTATTCATCCGGCGTTTCATCAACCGGCGTGCAAACGTCTGACGAATATATCAAACAGATCATTTGGGGAAGCGTAGGGCTTGCGTGCATCATTATGTTTCCCTTTATTGATTATAGAAAGCTTTATGGCGTTTCGCTCTACTTTTATGCGGCGGCCTTACTTATGCTTGTGTATACCTTTTTATTCGGAAAGCTGGTAAACGGCGCACGGGCATGGATTGGAATCGGTCCATTCGGCATACAGCCATCGGAATTCACCAAAATAACTACCATCATTCTGCTTGCCCGGTATTTAGATGCGTCAAAACGGAAGCCGACTTCTTTTAGACGCTTCTTTATCGCATGCATCATCGTGTTCGTGCCGATGGGACTTATCCTTATACAGCCTGACTTTGGGACGTCGCTTGTTTTCATCCCTATACTGCTGATAATGACCTTTATTGCCGGAGTACGCATACGGTACATTATTTTTTTGGCAGTGTGGATAGGTCTTAGCGGAGTTCTTATGGTGCTTCCGCTATGGCAAACCCATATCCAGAACGATTCTCTTTCACCTGTCATGTTCCTCCTAAACATCAAATTTATCGCGCTTGTTTGCGCGGTCCTTGCTGTTATTGGGATTGCGGCGTTTACCGGTTATCTTTTATATAAGAAGCCGTACTTCTTTTGGATTGTATATGGCATCGGAGTGTTGATTCTCTCGTTCGGCGTTTCATTTGCCGCACATAACGTCCTTAAAGATTACCAAATCATGCGTTTAATCGTGTTTCTCAATCCGCAAATCGACCCGCAAGGCGCGGGCTGGAACATCATACAGTCGATGACGGCAATCGGTTCCGGCGGCGTCGTGGGGCGCGGTTTTCTCCAGGGGACTCAGAGCCATTACCGGTACCTGCCCCAGCAAAGTACGGACTTTATTTTCTCGATCTTCGCGGAAGAATTCGGTTTTGCCGGCGGCATTGTCCTTTTCGTGCTTTTTCTTGTCATAAGCCTGCGCCTCATACGAATCATGCGCCTCTCTTCAGATTCTTTCGGCATATATATAACCGCGGGTTTGTCGAGCGTTTTTGCATTTCACTTTCTCATCAATGTAGGCATGGCCATGGGAATCATGCCCATAACCGGCATTCCTCTGCTCTTTATGTCTTACGGCGGCTCCGCTCTGCTTTCCGCCATGATGGGCATAGGCATTGTCGAAAGCATATATGTAAGAAGATTGAAATTTGAATATTAGGCTCCCAACGCGAGGCCGTTCCAAAATCTGCATTTCCGGGCATAACGGGGCGCCGATTACTAGAGCAATGGAAGTACCGATTACTAGAATAATAGGGTACCGGTTACTAGAACAATGGAGGTACCGATTGTGCCTCTAAAAACAAGAAAGGAAAGGGGAAATAGACGGGCGATCCGAACGACGGACACGTCTATATACGTTTTAATGGCGGTAATGGATATGAATATGAGAAAGTCATTTTTTTATGGCATGGCGCTTGTACTCACGGGACTATTTTTTTCCTGTACAAGTAAACCTGATGTTAAACTACCCCCTCCGACACCAAAGCCGATTGAAGAGCCGATCCCGAAGCCGGTTGAAGAACCGATACCGAAGCCGATTGAAGAGCCGGTTATACCGTCCGCGCCGGAGAGTATTCTGGGACGGGGACTGGTTACCCAGAAAGTTCTTGCGTCATTCTTGCTTGAAAATAACGCGGGCGTTAAACCGGATTATGCACGGGAACTTTCCGGGTACTATATCAGAGAGGCCGCGGTCGAGGGCGTGAATCACGATGTGGCGTTTGTCCAGATGTGTCTTGAAACGGGCTATCTGCGCTTCGGCAACCTTGTTACGCCGGATATGAACAACTTCTGCGGGCTCGGCGCCATAGATGCGGCGCACCCCGGAGAGAAGTTTCCGAATATGCAAACCGGCGTGCGCGCTCACATACAGCATCTCAAAGGCTATGCAACGGAAGCGCCGCTCAAACAGGACCTGGTCGATCCCCGTTACCGGTGGGTACAGAAAGGTTCGGCTCCAACCATACGCGGCTTAACAGGCAAATGGGCGGCTGATCCGGGCTATGACGTAAAAATCCGCGGTATACTCGTACGGCTTTACGATTTCGCCGCCATGCAGGGAGCCGGTTGGGCAACGGACGGCTAACCTACATTGGGAGAAATAAGGTCCTTCCCTTCTTGACAATCATTTCAATCTAGTATAAGCTTTTCTTTGAAAATAGCATAAAAATTTATGGTAAGGGGTAGAGTTGTGGAAATAAGGTATATAATACTCCCTCTTGCCGGGTTAGCCTTAGGCTGGATTTTAGGATGGACAATCAGATGGCTGTATGCCAAATATCAAGTAAAAGCGTCGGAACAAGAAGCTGTACGCATAAAACAAGATGCGATAAAGGAAGCTGAGGCAAAAAAGAAGGAGTTACTTCTTGAAGCAAAAGATCAAATTATTCGCGATAAGAACCAGCAGGAAAAGGAAACTCGGGAACGTAGGGCTGAGTTGCAACGGTATGAACGGCGTGTTGTGCAAAAAGAAGAGTCTATAGATAAAAAAACAAGCCAAATTGAAAAGATGGAACAGGCGCTTGCCGACAGAGATCTGAGGTTTCGAGCAAGAGAATTGATACTTGATAAAGAAGAAGAACGGTATCGCTTGGAACTTGAGCGTATATCGGGTTTGAGCAGTGAAACCGCAAAGGCGCTCATCATTCAAAATTTGGAACATGAGGCGCGGCATGATGCGCAAGCCATTATCAATAAGATTGAAAATGAGGCTACCGTTGCCGGGGAAAAGAAAGCGCGGGAAATCTTGGTTGCCACGATGCAGCGTGTCGCCTCCAATGTTACCGGCGAAGTTACGGTTGCGTCTGTAACGCTGCCGAATGACGAGATGAAAGGGCGGATCATTGGACGCGAAGGCAGAAACATCCGCTCTCTGGAAACGCTCACGGGCGTTGATATTATCATTGATGATACGCCGGAAGCGGTGGTTATCTCCTGTTTCGACCCGGTGCGCAGGGAAATCGCAAAAGTTGCAATGGAACGCCTCATCATGGACGGAAGGATACATCCCGCCCGTATTGAGGAAATCGTTGCCAAGGTAAGCAGGGAGATTTCGCAGAAAATATTCGAGGAAGGCGAGCGCGTCCTCTTTGACCTTGGCATACATAATATTAAGCAGGATAGTATCCGCGCATTGGGAAGGTTGTATTTTCGTACGAGTTATGGGCAGAACGTACTATATCATTCCAAAGAGGTGGCGATCATCGCCGGCGTACTTGCCGCAGAGATCGGCGCAAATCGCGAATTGGCAAAGCGCGCCGCATTGCTTCATGACATTGGTAAGGGTGTTGAATCAGATTCGGATCTGAACCATGCGGAAATTGGCATGGATATGGCGCGGAAAATGGGCGAAGATCCCCGTATCATCAACGCCATCGGTAGCCACCACAACGACATAGAGCCGACCTGTATTGAATCGGTGATTGTGCAGGTTGCCGATGCCATTTCCGCAGCCCGTCCGGGAGCGCGGCGCGAAACTATTGATAACTACATCAAGCGGCTTGAAAACCTTGAAAACATTGCGTCAAGTTTTGATGGGGTTGGAAAAGTCTACGCCATTCAAGCGGGCCGGGAATTGCGCATCATTGTGGATCAAGATACGATCAACGATGAGCAATCCCATATACTAGCCAAGCAGATAGCGCGGAAGATAGAAACCGATCTCCGGTACCCCGGACGTATCAAGGTAACAATCGTCAGAGAAACAAGAATCGTCGAATATGCACGGTAGAGCCTCTTCGGAGGCGTATTGTGTTATGCGGCAATCAACGGTTGATTCGCAGTGGGGTCTACTACGCGCCCTAGTGGGCAGCGCCCTTTAGGGCGGTTAGACCGGTAACGCCAACAAGAAATGGTAGTAGAGGGGTTTGCATACAAACTCCCGCAGTTAATAACTTCCTTACAGAACGAACCTCGTCCATACTGTAACGCTTACAAGATAGCCCGCCGCAAACAAGTTTGGCATCAAACTTGTTTGCGACTTCAGGGCGGGGAGGTTCATTTTCCCTTTCTCGTCTCTACGGCAGTATTTCCCGCGTCAATAACGAAACGTCATGAAGCCTTGATTCCCCGCCCGCACGTCCGCACGTCCTACGAGACGCACGGGCGTTTCGGCAGGTTTTTGGTTATGCTTGGCGTTTTTTCATTAAGTATAACGAATGCCTCGTTAGCCATAACGGAAGTCTCGTTAGCCATAACGAATGCCTCGTTAGACATAACGGAAGTCCCGTTAAGTATAACGAATGCCTCGTTTGCCATAACGAGCACCTCGTTAGCCATAACGGAAGTCCCGTTTGCCATACCGAATGTTCCGTTAGGCATAACAAAGACCTCGTTAGACATAACCCCAAAAACATCAAGCATAACCCCCAAAAACACAACGGCATCCCTCGCGGCGATAACGCTTTCTTGGCGCGGCTACGCAGCTTTACCGCTACTCCTCGAAACGCTTTAGGTCTTCGTATTTTTTACCAGAAAGAAGCCGGTAATCACAAAGAAAAACACCGGAAACCACGCTCCTGCAAAAGGAGGAATATAACCCAGTTTTGCCATCATCATGGTGATCATGTCCATCACATAAAATACAGCCGCAACGGAAAGACTTGACAGCAGGGTCATAAGGAGGATATTTTTTCGGAAGCGTCCGCCCATGGAGATGGAGAGGATCATCACCACAAAAGAAGTGCATGAGAATGAGTAGCGGTGATGGTAGTCCGTTTCCGCCGTAATGAAGGGCAGTCCGGCAGTCTTGAGATCTTCTACCAGAAAAGCCGCCTCTTGTGCCGGCAGCTCATCGGCTTTTACCGCATTCCGCCGGAACGTATCGGGATTTTCACGGTAGACGTCTGTAGCGGGAAGATCTTTTGCCCGCAAAAATTCGCCCTCCCACCGGTACACAATGGCGTTGGAAAGTTCCCAGTATTCACCGTTCCACGCCGCGCTGGACGCGCGCACCAGCGAAAAAAAAGAGCCGTCTTCGTTTTGTTCAATGATATTCACGCCGTTCAGAATTTGCGCGGTATAATCGTAATAATCGACCGAATAGATAAGAGCGCCGCCATTTGACTTAATCACGATGTCGGAATTGGTTTCTGATGTATTTGGTTGATGGAGCAGCTTTCGTGAAAGATCGTTTTTCATTTTTAATGTCGGAATCACCACCATGTCGTCAAAGTAGAACGCAAAAAAGGAGGATAGGACGCCTATGACAATGAGCGGCATACAGAAACGCCAGAAAGGTATGCCCGATGAAAAAATAGAGGTCAATTCGTTCCTTCCGTACAGATCGCCGAGCGTATAACCTGCGGAAAACATCAGAGAAACCGGCAGCGCGTAGGAAAAGCTTTTGGGAATATAGTAGTACGAAACCATGAGTATCTGTTGGAGCGGAACTTCATAGTTGAGATAGCGCCACAGGTTGGTAAACAGATCAAGCAGAATGACGATCATCACAAACATAAAACACGCAATAATGAATATCGGCAAGAACTGCCGCACCAGATACCGATCTAACGTCATTTACGTATCCTTCTTATACACATGAGGAGCCCTATACCCATAGTGAGCATATCGGGGAACCACATGGTCCAAAACGGCGAGTAGCCGGCCCGTAGCCCCAGCGTCTGTCCTCCGAAAAGAAACACCCAATAAATAACGGAGATGACCACTCCCACCAGAAAGCCCACGGTTTGCCCGCTTCTTTTCGCAAACAGCCCCAGCGGGATAGCCAGAAACACAAAAGCCATGGCCCCGAACGGCAGCGAGAATTTTTTATAAAATTCTAGAAGGTACCGCGATAAATCCCTGTTTTGTTTTATATCCGCGGCTATGGCGTACTCTCTCGAAAAATCCGTCTGTACCGTAGCCCGGCGGTTCCATGCCGCAGCGGACGGACCCTCCCTCATGCTCTCTTCCAAGGAAAGGGCTTGCTCCAAAACCTTGTTGTACTGTGCATCAAGCTGCGCCTGTAGGGCGACTCTCTTTGAAACGATTTCCTTATAAACATCAACGGAACTCATTTCCCGGGGACCAATAGATACCGCTGACTGTATCAAGTCGTCTTGAGACACCCAGTACCGCAAAAAACTGCTTGATGCATAATCGTAATCGAATTTGGCGATCTCTTTTGAGGACTGAATAAATGCGTTGGCTAGATCAAGGCTTAACCCTTCTTTGCCCGCGTCCCGCAACTGCGCATTTCCCGCCATGATGAGCCTGCGTTCACCGTCCGCGGTTTTGTCAAGGATAAAAATGTTGTCAATAGAATTTCCCGAGACATTTCCCGTAACGATCACCGTGTCTCTGTACCGTTTTACCGAATTGGATCCCAGTTCCAGCGCCGGCGTAGATACGAGGATTTGCCGGTACAATTTGTTAAACTGTAAATTTCCCGCGGGCATAAGCACGTCATTGGTAAAAAAAGACGCCAGCGAAATCACGACGCCCATAAAAAGGCTTGGTATAAAAATGTTTTTATACGAGAGCCCCGATGAAAGCATAACCAGCACCTCATTATCCGAAGCAAGCCGCCCTATGGTCATCAAGACCCCGACAAGGGACGCAAACGGCGCGGACAACGATATGATTTGCGGAATCGCATAGAGTATCAAGAGGGCTACCTGTTGAACGGGCACTTTCTTCGTGAGGATTTGCTGGGCCATAAGCAAGAGCTGGTTTACGAAAAAGATAAAGAAGAAAAAAAGAAACGAGACAAAAAAAGAAAAAAAGATTTCTCCGGTTATGTATCTGATTATTGTCCATGACAGGGAGCGGCGGATTGTCATCATAATATGAATAGGAGTATATGATAAAAAACAGGAAGTGTAAAGCGCATCCGTCGAATCGCCCATCGCAGGATGCGCCGCCGGATGGGCAAGCCTCCATGCGGAATAAAAAAACGCAAAAATATTCAGAGCCGCTTGACTTTTTTACGGCGTATATATATTATATAAGCCATACATACCGCAGGGTAGAGCAGTTGGAAGCTTGTCGGGCTCATAACCCGAAGGTCGTAGGTTCGAGTCCTACCCCTGCTAGAAGGCGCATTCACGTGGATGCGCCTTTTTTTTTAATGCCGTTCATTGGTTTCAATTATAGGGAGCCGGTTCTAGGCAGGAACCGCCGCTCTCTTTAGCGTAAACACGCCCTAGGGAAGCGCGCCGGTTTATTCATAAAGGGGGGCGCTCTTTCCATGCCTCATGCGGCATATAGCCGCCTGTCCGTCGCGCCCCCCTGGTTCCAGCCCCGGTCGCCCGTTTCACGGGCTTATGCGGGTCTTCCGCCACCCCCCAATCCGGCGGCCTCATTTTATGCTCGCGATTGTCTCCCTGTTTCCTCTTTTCATTTTTTATATATGTGTTATAATATC
>JAITAN010000142.1 GCA_031284105.1 Treponema sp.
GGGGGTTTAACCCCGCGGCGCAGGGGATTCGTTCTTTCGCATACGATACAATTTCAAGGAGAAACATTCAATACCTCGCCGCTCTGCGGCGGGGATTTTCTATTTTTGAAGAATTTATAAAACAACAGGAGTATTTTATAGTAAATATACAAAAATACCCGCAAGAAGTAGAAAGGCTTTCTGAAACAAAATTCGACCCATTCAAGACCGTATTTGAATGCATAGTCTGTCGGATGGCGTCTCTTGTTCGCAAAGACCGCGTATATATCGCTGCACCAGAGCCGGATACCGGCTCCCAATTTACCGCTCTTTCGCCATATCCACAGTTCTTTTCCGGGAATACCCTTTCCAACCAGCACTAGGGATGGAGAGGCTTTTCTTATGGCTTCGAGAATAGCCCGGTCTCTGTTTTTCTTGAGACGTCCTGCATAACGTCCTACGACTTGCAGGCGCGGAAAGGTTTTTCTGACATTTTTTTCAGCTTTCTCAAGGACTTTTTTCTTTCCGCCCATAAGGTACACAGAATGTTCACGTTCCTCAAGGGTAGAAAGAACGGCAATAATGAAATCAAACGGCAGGTAACGAATCGACTCTTTACCGGTTAAGAAGCGTACGCCGCTAACTAAACTTTTTGATATGGGAATAATCACATCCGCTTTAAGCACATAGGAACGGTATTCACTATTCCGCTTTGCCCGAAGGAAATCCCACAGGGATAGCAGTACAATGTGGCTCGCTCCCTCGCTTCCCAGCAGATTACCGATAACAACGGGCAAATTTTCTTTTTTAACAATATCTATCGGCACATCTAATAGATATATCCGTTCTTTTGTCTGAGTTACAAAGGTTTCGGTACCCATTCTGCATTCTCCAAAAGTAAGGTGCGAATCGCAGCCACTGCATATACGGCTGCGGTTTCGGCTCTAAGCACATTAGCCCCTATAACAAGAGGCTTGAATCCCGCCTGCATGAACCTTCTAGCTTCTTCAAGGGAAAACCCTCCTTCGGGACCCACGACTGCGGCGACAAAATCGGGGTTTCCTGCAAGATAACGGTGAAAACTACCTATCGTTTCAAACGGTTCCTGATGAAGCAGTATGCCGGCCGGATTGTTATACCGCGCGGTAATAGTTTCCCAATAAGAAAAAACAGCGTCAAACGTGAGGACATCGTTGATAGTGGTCTCAACATCAGAACCGCTTTGCTGGCGCGCTTCTTTCACGAGCCGTTTCCACCGTTTTACCTTTTCAGACATTCTTTCAACCTCTTTCAGTTTCGGCACGGAGTAACCGGAAACAAAGGGAATAATTTCCGTAACGCCGACTTCCGCTGCCTGCCGTATGATTTGGTCTATTTTAGCGCCCTTGGGCAGCGCTTGAAAAAGGGTTATGCGCGGCAGCGGCAAACCCGCCATGTGCCGGGCAGATGCGAGACATTCGCACACAACGGCAGCGCCGCGTATTGACTGTACCAACGCCCGCGTTTCGGTTCCATCCGGTAAAAGCGCCTTGAACACATCGCCTTCACTCAAGCGTCTGACTCTTACGAGATAATGGTAATCATCGCCGGTTAAGCGTACTACCCCATGAGCATCGGATGGATCCGGCAAAAGGAATTGCTTCATGACGCCGCCGTCATTTCCTCTGCTTCAGCCTCATCTTGAAGCTGTTTAATGGTCTTTGTACGCTGCATAAGCTGCCTGTATGAGCCTCCATTGAGGATATTCACCGCTTCCTGTAGTTGTACATCGTAGTCGAGATCGTATACCGGCGCAATCGTAGTACGGATCTGCTCATTTCTGATGAAAAGACGCAACAGTTCCGCATTAAGGGAGTATTGTACGCTTAACCGGGCGGCGTAGGCGTTTATTTCTGCTGATGAAAGATTCGGATGCTCTTTTACATAAACCGGAATCTCATTTGCCTCGATGAGCGCCTTGAGGCTTTCCATGTCATTCTCCGTGAATTCGGGTACCGGTACCTCTCTGTCCGGCGGAATACCGCTCCCGTCAATATTCACATCGCTCGGCGTGTAGTACCGCGCTACCGTGATTTTGAACCCATCCTGTTTACCCTGTATCGGAAAGACCTGCTGTACCGAGCCTTTTCCGTACGATTTTGCGCCAACAAGATACGCTCTGCCCCTGTCCTTTAACGCTCCCGCGACAATCTCCGATGCGGATGCGGAAGCGCTGTTAATAAGTATAATAACCGGTATATCCGCAGGAACAGCGGTGTCTTTTTTCGCGTAAAAGACGCGATTCTCGGACGAAATTCGCGACTTGGTACTGACCACGACGCCGCCATCTAGAAATAGATCGCAAACATCAACCGCCGCGTTGAGGAGTCCGCCATAATTGTTACGCAAATCAAGAATAAACCCCTTGCAATTATTTGCATTGAAGTATGTTACCGCCTCTTTTGCCCGTTGTGCGGTCATTGGGGTAAAAGTAAGGAGTTTGAGGTAGCCCACGTCGCCTATCACAGCGTATTTTGCAGTCGGCACTTCAATAATGGCCCTTGTAAGCGAAGCTGAAAATTCGATGCTTGTTCCCCGGCGGATAAGAACCGTAACCGTAGTACCGGGTTTGCCGCGCAGCCGATCAAGCACCTCGTCCATAGTAAGCGTATCGGTCGGCTCATCATTAATTTTGATAATAAGGTCCCCCGGATTGATACCCGCACGCCAGCCGGGAGTATCTTCCATAGGAGCGGCTACTTCCACATAAGGGGGATTTCCATTTATTTCCTCATTCGGTTTCGAAATATACAAGCCGACGCCTCCAAAGTTACCCGAAGTCGTGTCGCTTAAATTCATCATTTCCCGTGCGGGCAAAAATGCCGAGTGCGGGTCGCCGAGCACGTTGAACATGCCGTTCATGGCTCCCTCGTAAAGCTCTTTAGGATCAACCTCGTCAACATAATGGCTTTGAATAAAATCAAATATTTGTTGTATTATTGAGGTGTATTGCTTTGAGCTTTGATTTCCCTGAGCGTCCGCATAAGAAACCGGGGTCAATATCAGGATAACGCCTAAACCAATGGTGGAGAGCCACCAGAGAATGGGCAATGTTTTCCTATTTATAAGAAAAAAGGTATGTTTCCGCATGATTCTATTGTAGGGAAGTTTACGAAGATAGTCAACGCCTCTTTGAAGAGAGCGCATCAGAATAAGAGACTTGGTATGACACTAGAACAAATCCATTGTTTGCAAGAAATGCGATTCGATCATTGCCCTATGACCCAACTTTGAACCCGAAAAATGATAAGGAATCGGAGAACATAATCCGTTATAAACAGCGGATATAAGCCGCTTCTTTGGTTCAAAGACATAAAATTGTTCGCGCGTATCCCCTGACGTATATCCGGTCAAAGAGACCCGTTGAGAAACCTCACGGCCCCTCACGGGTATACATGAGCGGATACCTGCGAGAGTAACTCGCCGCTATTTTGTATGGCGATTTAGTGGGAAATTGTAAGTCAATGGTTGGAAATTTCAACTCAAAATTTCCAAATTTCAACTCAATAGTTTTAACTATCAAGCCAATAGTTTTAACTATCAAGTCAATAGTTTCAAATTTCAAGTCAATAGTTTTAACTATCACGTCAATAGTTTTAACTATCAAGAAGTAATTTCGCTTTTAAAACAGGCGGCGAGATACCGTATGAGTGTAAGTACGAGGGCAAAGTGACCCTGCATCTATCTTGTTGCTGTCATAAAAACTTATTATTATAGAAACAACGGAGACAGTATGGACATTAATGCGACAATAAAAAACCTTCATCCACTGGAGATAAAGATTATTCTTTTTTATAAGAAGGGTGATGAACTTTTTGTTGATAAGGTTGAAAAAGACCTCAATTTTAAGAGTGGAAACGGCAATCAGGCGCTTTCTTGGCTTTTGGGCAAGGGCATGGTACGAGAAATCCGCCGTGAATCCACCATATTTTTTGAATTAACCGATGTAGGTACGCAATGGAAGGAGCGAGGAACACCTGAAGAGCGGCTCATAGAGCTGGTCAGGATAAAGCAGGATATGCGCCTGCCGGAGATCGCTTCTACGCTGGGGCTTGACAACAAAGATGCGGGCAGTGCATTTGGGGTGCTTTCCAAACTAGGCGTTCTTGCTATGAACAGCGATAAACGTATCGAGTACAGCTACCCGGCGGACGAGTCACAAAACGGACGCCCGGCATCCGGTGCTGCCGCGGAACGCCTTGCGGTTATCCGCAGATTGCTCAACAGGGCTGCGGAATGCGGTGTCATTGCGGCAGATGAGCTTTCCGCCGAAGAAAAGGTGGTGATAGCGAGTATTGCGAAAAAGCGCGGGGCGAGCGGCGTTGTTTTCCGTGAATTCGACCGTGAAACCGCTATCTTCAGTTTTTCCGAAGACCGCGACGCTGTTGCAGCGGCTCTTGAGCAGGCGGGCGTTACCGGAGAGGAAACCGGCGTTCTTACCCCGGACATGCTCAAAACCGGCACATGGAAGACCGCATCTTTTCGTGCCTACAATGTGTATGTGCCGCCCACGCGTCTTATTCCCGGGCGTACAAATCCCTATGCACAGTTTCTTGAGGATGTGAAAGACAAACTCGTATCACTGGGTTTTGAGGAATTCGATGGTCCCATTGTGGAGACCGAATTTTGGAATTCAGATGCGCTCTTCATGCCCCAGTTCCATTCGGCGCGGGACATCCATGACGTGTACCGTATCACGGAACCGCAGCAGGCGAAGGTTATTGAAGAGCCGTGGCTTTCGCAGGTTACCGCTGCTCATGAAAATGGCGGCAATACGGGCAGTCGCGGCTGGAGTTACGCCTTTGATCGTGAGTTTACCAAGCGGCTCATACTCCGCAGTCAGGGAACGGTCATGTCGGCAAGAACCCTGCCTCATGCAAATATTCCGGGAAAATATTTCGGTATGCTCCGTTGTTTCCGTTACGATCGTGTTGATGCGACTCACTTATCTGATTTCTACCAAACCGAAGGCATCGTGCTGGGCGAGGAGGTGAATCTCCGCGCCTTGCTTGGCTTCCTCGAAATGTTTGCCATTGAGGTTGCCGGTGCAAAAGAGGTGAAATACGTGCCGGGCTACTTCCCTTTCACAGAGCCTTCAGTAGAAGTACACATAAAACACCCGGTACTCGGCTGGTTCGAGCTTGGCGGTTCCGGTATTTTTCGACCGGAAGTTACGGCATCACTCGGCGTGAATGTGCCTGTCGCGGCTTGGGGCATAGGCATTGACCGCATGGCGCTTATGGCGCTTGGCTTGAGCGATCTGCGGGAGCTTTTCAGCTATGATATCGAACAGGTGCGGCTGCGGCGGACGGCGTAATCCGGCCGCGCTACAAACCGATAGATTCACACGATTGCACGGCATAACATATTTGCACATGAGCCGATTCCCAATTTGTAGAACCGGCTTATCTTGTCTTCTCTTTTTTCTATTTTTTTCTATTTTTTTCTATAAATTAGAGGTTTTCTCAAAACTTCAGCCTTATTTATGGGAAATGCTCACTATACAAAACTATACGAGGTTAAATAAAATGTTTCTGTGTCTTATTACTATAACGTTGGAATTCCTCGGGGGAATTCCATATTTAACATACTAAATGGCTTATTTAGAATGTTGGGAGATTCATTTAGAAAATACTAGGGCGCGTTCAGGTTAAAGGGATACGCGCATATCCCCTGACGTATACCTGCATGGAGACGAAGCGGCAAGGCAGATCAGACCTCCTGGCAGGTCAGACCTATCGGTACTAATCCCGCCGCTGATGCGAACATTATCCTCAATTCAAGATCAGTATGGTAAATCAGTATTGACAGGTCAGACCTT
>JAITAN010000158.1 GCA_031284105.1 Treponema sp.
ACAAAGTCGAATGGAACCTGCCGGAAGACAAGCTCTCGGAGGTTCAAACCCCGCATACCGGGGTGAAAGCCCTCCGTGAGCCGCGCCGAACCGCGTCCTGCACCAAGCCCGCGGGCGAAAAGTGAAAAGAAAGCGCCGCTTATTCACGCGGAGGGGGCGTTCATAAGAAACAACGTACAGAACAACGATGCGATGACCGGCAGCCGTACCGCCGCGCCCGCGTCTTACAAAGTCGAATGGAACCTGCCGGAAGACAAGCTCTCGGAGATTCAAACCCCGCATACCGGGGTGAAAGCCCTCCGTGAGCCGCGCCGAACCGCGTCCCGCACCAAGCCCGCGGGCGAAAAGTGAAAAGAAAGCGCCGGCGCAATGGGGATCGGCGATATATTTCCGGCATCAAGTACAGGAGAGCAAGGGGGAACAAGGGGGATGGTACAATACGCTCGAACCTTGCGGCATATACCATATTCCTTTTCCGAGGGCAAGGCGTTCATTTATACTCGGCAATTCTCCCTTGTCGATTCTAATAATACTATTGAAGAAAGGTTTTGGTGAAAAAACTAAAACGGCGCATAACGGGACTGTTTACGCGCAGCCCCGCCGGCGGGTCTGATGGGGCTAAAGCCTCTTGGCATCCGCAACGGCTAGGTCATTTCTCCCTCTCATTACTTCCGCACCTCCGGCTATCGAACAAAATTTCCCAACTTTCCGAAAGGCATCGGCGTTATTTTGGGGTTTCAAGGCGGCTTAACGGCAGGCGCGGGACATCCCTGAAGGTCTGCGGGATACCCTTGAAGACTTGCGGGATATCCCGCAACCGGCGCGGGTTTGAAAAGAGCGTCGCCCGTTCACCCTTCGGCGTACCGGATTGTGGACGCTTCCCCCGTCAGCGTCCGCAAAAACGCCGCGGTTCCCGCCTTGTTTTCACCCGCCCCTACACAGGAAGGGCACCCCTTCGCGCAGGGGCAGCGCTTGACCGCTTCGTAAATGACCGCGAACAGGTCCGCGCCGCGCCGCACGAGGGCTTCAGAGAGTCCGGTACCGCCCGGATACTTGTCGTACACGTAAAGCGCGGGAATATCGAAATGCGGATCCCGCACCCGCTCGGCAATGCCGATGTCGCGGCTGTCGCATAGCAGGAACATCGGCGCAATCTGCTTGATGAGTTTACCGGTACTGGAAAGAACCGATCCCGCTTCCGATTCGTCGAGAAGGGCAAGCGCCATGCCGCCGGAACTTTCAGGCGGGAAAAGCAGTACCAGCGCGCGGGTCTGCATCTCCTCTTCCGGTAGATCTATGGTGCCGTAGCCGATGTTTTCCTGCGTGTGAAACCGTATCTTCTTGAATTTAGCGGCTTGCGTCCGCACCAGCACGTCCCCAAGACAGCTCTTTGCGCGGCATTCGGGAGTACCGGCAGTATCCGCATATTCAAAATAATCGTCTTCTAAGATGACCTGTATATCGGTTTTTACATACCCGTCCGTGTAATAGTTCACTTCGGCTTCCCGTACAAGGCACTTCTTTTCCTCAATATTCAAATCCTCCACCAGATACTGCCTGCCTCGATGAATATACACGGCGTTTTTGAAGATGAGCTCCTTCGCGCTCGGTCTGTCCATCTCCCCGATAACCGCGTTGCGCCCATCCGTTATATCGATGATGACCACGTTTTCCGTCATCGCCGAGCGCAGGCTGATGCCTTCCGCCGGAAAAGAACGATTAGCCCAATGCCATGTACTCCCGGTCCGCCTGACGATGCCGTCCTGTTCCAGAAATGAGAGCGCATCCGTTACCTCTTTTCCGAAAAAGGATCCGGAGGCGATCCGCTCATCCCGGAAGGGAAGCTCAAATGCCGCGCATTTGACATGATCCGTGTAAATATAGGGATTTTCAGGGTTTATACGGGCTTCCTCAACGGTTTTCCTGAAAAACCATGCGGGATCGTCCATGATGAACTGATCGAGCGGCGCCGATGAGGCGACAAAAACCGCAACGGATGTTCCGCCCCGGCGTCCCGCCCTGCCGGTCTGCTGCCAAAATGAGTTGAAAGAGCCGGGGAAGCCCGCGACCACGGCAGCGTCAAGCCCGCCTATGTCTATGCCCAGTTCCAGCGCATTGGTTGACACCACCCCTTGTATGCCGCCGTTCCGCAGTCCTCTCTCTATTTCACGACGCTCATTCGGCAACAGTCCGCCCCGGTACGCTTCTACCTTGATTCGCGAATTGCCGGTGAATATGTTTTTAAGTTCATCGTTCACATACGAAGCCGTTACTTCGGTTTTAACCCGTGAATGAGCGAAAAGAATCGTTTTGATATTGGCGCGGAGAAAGGCGAGCATCCAACGCCGGCTCTCCGTTGTAACCGGACGCCGTATGCCTTGTACCGCGTCAATAAGCGGCGGGTTGTACAGGATGATCCGCTTTTCTCCGCGGGGCGCGCCGTTGTTGTCAACAAGGGTAACGCTTTCTCCGGTAAGGGATTCGGCGAGTTCTTTAGGATTGGCGATGGTTGCCGAACAGAGGATAAACCGCGGCGTTGAGCCGTAAAATGAGGCGATGCGCCGAAGCCGCCGAATGACATTGGCGACATGACTGCCGAACACGCCCCGGTAGATATGAGCTTCGTCAATGACGACATATTGTAGATGGGAGAAGAATTGTATCCATTTGGGATGATTGGGCAGGATTCCATCGTGGAGCATGTCGGGGTTGGAGATGATGATGCGCCCTAAATCCCGCGCTGTAATACGGAGGCTCCCCGGCGTGTCTCCGTCATAGGTGGAAACCTTTACAGGAAGCGGAGGAATTTCCGGCGGTTCCCCTTCCACTATCTCGTTAAGCTCGGACTGCTGATCATGAGACAGGGCTTTTGTGGGGAAAAGGTAGAGGGCGCGGGCTTTATCATCGGTAAGCAGTGCCTGCAATACCGGCATATTGTAACACAGGGTTTTGCCGGACGCCGTCGGCGTTACTACCACGACATTTCCCGACTTAACGGCATCCCATACTTCCGCTTGGTGGGTATATATCCGCTCTATACCGCGCCGCCGCAAATTGCCGGCAATACGGCCATCTAAATTCGCGGGGAACGGGGCGTACGAGCCTTCGCTTGCGGGGATAAGCCTATCCTCCGCAATGTAAGGAGCGAAATTGTGTTCCTTGATAATGCGTTCCAAAACCGCCGCTGTGTTCATACTACTACCTCACTTAAAGGTGATTTTACTTTCACCGGTCGCTTGATCCGTTTCATGGTATATTTCGGTTTTTATCTCTTTGATGGGGATCCATTTTACCAGAAAGGTTATTTTATTGTTAAAACGATAGACGTAGGGCATCCGCCGCGTATCCAAATAGGGCGATAAGGTCATGGTCAGGGAAGCATCCCAGTCGCCAAGGTGATGTACAAGACTGAGATTGAATGATTTCAGCTTAAAACCAGACGCTTTTCTTAGCGATTCGTCATCAAAACGGAATGAATTTAACAGGTCTATGAATACATCTCTTTCGCCCGCCAGTTTAATATCGGTTGCGAATAAAGGAATATCCTGTATATACCGGTATACTACGTTGTTCTCGGAATTGACGGAAAGGTTAAATTCCAGAAAACGGGTAACATCCAGCTTAAAACCAAGCGTAAATGTGAACTTTGAATACGTATACCGCTGTAGATCAAGAGCCAGACTCGAATTCATGTTTAATGAAAGGTTTAGCCGGCTATCCCAGAATTTGGCTTGCGAAAAATTTTTTGTATACCCCAGCCTGAAACTGGTAGGATTAAGCGTCTCTTTGTCCTGCGTCTGTACCCAGCCCTCCGGTTCAAGGTTGTACTTTTTTGACCGGAGCATGGTATATACCGCGGAGAATCCGCCTAACGCCAGCGTTGTGGTGAGGTTTGTCCATTCGGTAAGTTCCGGATCGTACACCGCATATTGCTGCGCCGAATAGTTTGCGCCTGAACCGCCGCCCCAGAACGTACCTTTGGGCGCAGCGTACTTAAACGTTTCGGTAAAATAGAGCGGCTCAAAGGTGCGCTTGCGTTTGTCAGGGAGCAGGCTATCTTCTTTCCGGTTATCCTCCAAACCAAGCGGCGCATACACAAACGAGTTGAACATCTTACCGCGGATATTTGTTTCGCTTAACCACACTCTGACGGTAGCGTTTCCTGAAATCGCGGCGTCCTCCGGCGGCAGGTCGGAGGTAAGGGTGAAATTCTGTACCTTATCCATAACGGACGCATTGATATTCGCGCTGAATTGATGGGAGTCGATTTTTTCTTTCTCCCAATCTCCATAGGTAAGCTTCCATTCCGGCTCCGCTATCCTACTCTGGGCGTCAAATTCGTTTTTTATTATGAGACCCTTCACGCTGTACTGAAAGCCGGTATTGCCCCATATAGGACTTAGATAAAACGGCTTCAACGTAGCCGAATAGTCATACGAGGTAGAAAACTGCGTCTGCTGGTACGCCCTGCGGAACACCGCGTCCCGTTCGGCTTCCGTATCGTATTCCGGCATTTCTTCATTCAAAAAAGTATAATCCTGCCATGATCCCGTTCCTGAAAAACGCAGAGTCGTTGTATAGAGACCGCCTGTTTGCGCGAAGGTAAACCCAACGCTTCCGTCTCCGCGCATACTGGACAGTATCGAGGCGGTATCCTGCCAGTCTATGTCCTCAGCCTTTTTCCACTGCGTTTGAGCGAACTGAAGCTCGGATGCGGCCGTTGGGCTGAGGCGGTAATCTATGGTGAACGAGGCTCTGCTGTTTACGGGTAAGGTAAAGGTCTGCCCTAAAACCGGCGGAACCAATTCGGTTGCGGGCAGCGGCGCCTGCCCCGCGTCTTGCTGACCCGGCGTCTCCCATGGAGAAATCGGGATACCGATACCCTCAAGGTAATCCGTTTCCGTTTTTTGCACTGTAGGGCGGGGCTGAGGGGTTCCGCCTAATGTAAGCGCCGTACCGGAAATGGCGGAGCTGATTGAGTACATGATCCATTTATCGGGATAGAAAAATATGCGGTTTGGGGAAACGCCGTCCGTTATGCTTGTAGATTGCTTTCTGCCGAAGGAAAGGTTGCTGTTAAGACTCGATACAGAGAGCGATGAAATATAGGGATGAAAAGATGCGGGCAACTTCGGTGAAATGGATGAGTTTAACGTCCATGAATACGAACTCAATGTTCTATCGGTTGCCGTAGAGTCATCGGCAGCGGACGCCCCTTTGAGTAATTCTACCCAGTCAAGCGTTTCGGATCGATCCATGAAATCCTGATCGACAAAGGGATCCGAGTAAAAAGGGAGGGTCCACCTGAAAGAACCGTACGTACCCGACAGGGAACCGCTCGTTTTCAGCCGGTACCGGAACGGCATGATGAGAGAAAAGAGGTTGTTATCCGTATTCCAAACGTCTTTCCCGTTTTGATACGGGGTATTCCCAGTATAAATGGTTCTGGTAAACCCCAGTCCCGATGATAGCTCAATCGGTCCCAGTATGCCTCTTGAAGGTACCGCCAACTCCGTCCCGACATACATCCCCAAATTGGCGTACACATCGAACAGCAGGGATAGCCGCGCTTCGTTTTTAGGGACCGCCTTTTTACCGGTGCTTCGGAGAAACAGCCCTCTCCGTTCTTTTTCCATATCCGAACCACTGTTGAACATAGTGGTAAAAGATGTTTCCGCGGTATGTTCCGCTTTGGGACGGCCTAAAAGATAGGTTGTCGTTTGAAAGAAACTGCCTTCCCGCGTCCGCACGCCGACAACGGGGTGAAAAACGATTTCTTCCGCGGGCAGATAGAAAAAAGGCAGCCATAACACCGGAATTTCACCTACCCGCAGGACCGCATTCGACACTGCCCAATCCGATCCCGATAAAAGCCACATTTTCGAGGCGTGTAAGGACCAATACGGATCTTCGGTCTTTGCGTTGGTAACCTTCGCATTGGTAAGCACCGTCGATTCTTCGGCGTCAACGGAAATAACGGTTCCCTCAAACCGGTACGCGCTGTCCGCGCTTGAGACGGTACGCCGCGACTGCCCATTGGTAAGAACGGTTTCCCAACTGTCAAGGTCTACGGTAATAGAGTCCCCCCTGAACGTTTCGGTTGTATCCCCCTCTTGCTTCTCATAAAAGACCCGGCCGGACGCGCTTAACCAGTTTCGTGTTCTATTGTAGAGGATTTCATCCGCGCTGATACGGTGAACCGCGCCCTCATCTTTCAAGCTGATTATCACATTGCCTTTAAGCCGCGCGTAATCTTCATTCACTACTTCAAGGCTAAAATATTCGGTACTTCTTGCGGATTCTATGGTAATGGTTCTGTTTTTCCCGCTCGCTGCCGCGCTCCCGTCCGGGCGCGGTAATTCATAATAATCCCGCAGTCTGTTTGCAAGCTCTTCTTTGGTACCGCCCTCATTCAATCCCAGCGTTTTACACCAGGAGGCAAGCTCCGTGAGCGTTGAGGTGCGTATATCCATTTCCATGGGTGTCTCTTTTACAGGCTCCACGGGCGTTTCAGCTTGCGTTTCTTCACCGGATTCTTCCGCGGGCGCTTCCGGGGATACTTCCGCCGGTTGTTCACCCAATGGAATGGTTCCGGCTTCTTGGGCAATGAGGGGAGAACATATAAAAAGCAATGCCGCTATACAGACGGAGAATTTCACAACGTTCTTCAATATTGATATAGAAACGCGATTTTGTAAAGAGTGTATCTGACAACGCACGTTACGCCGATGCGTCCACGCACGCCGGGCTAGGGGCGGCTCTAGGTTCGCTCACGTTAGCAGAATGAGAGGTACAGACAGATAAAATAAGTATGGAACTAACCGAGAAACACTATCTACAACGGGTGTTTAAGGTGCCGGCAGGAGAAAGCTTCCCGGTATCCGGGGTATGCGCCCTTGATTCAATGATGATCGAAACACATCCCGATGCTCATGGATCTGAAAAAAACGGGACCACAGGCGATAGGGAAGAGTCATCGAGGATGGAACGCGGAGATACAGACGGTAACCGTGGAGGGATGGGAGGCAGGAAGATGGCTGCCTTCAGGTTGTCTGAGGGAAACGTCCCGGATACGGTGGAAGGACGGTTGCCGCCGGAAACCATCGGAATACAGGGGTATACGGTTACCCTGTTGATGAATATGGCGTATGACTCCCGAAGATCAAGTTTTGATTCTTGGGAATATGCTTTTAATCCTCCGGTTGTAAGGCGGATGCGGGTGGAAACGCGATGCGATCCTTTTTGAAAGCGGCGCAAACATACGGTATATCCGAGAACCACATCAGGGCGTATATACGAAAGAGCGCGTATATACCGTAGTTATATGCAATGCCGCCCAGAATATATTTGAGGGTTACACGAAAAAGATATTGCCATAAATTGAGAAATGCTAAATTATATGGGGTTATAAGGAGTAAATGACAGTTATGATATACCTTGATGAAATGAGAATGCAGATCGCTTTAGCAATAGAAAATATTGTTATGGATGTTTTTCTCTATGAGGGTGGTTTGAGAAAAGAAGGAAGTCCGTACCAAGTATATGTTGAAAAAAGATAGAAAAAGAGAAATGGCAAAAGAAACAAAGCGTGCAGTTAAATACTGTGTAGAAAATTTTTTCCCCAAGACTATAAAGTATAAAAAATTAAAGAAGCTGTAAAATCGGCTGTGAATAAACGTATTATTTATTGATAAGGAGAAAATAAGCCGCCTGTAGTATACTTTGAAAGTTCGGTCTATCGGGGTATAGATACTCTTTATATTTTTCATAGAATCGATAAAAATGAACAACCGCGGGGCAAGCCCTGCGGTATCTTTAACCTTCAAGCTTTATTCTGATACGGAAACGGTTCAAGCCGCTTCCCCTCATGTATTTTCTGATATTCTTCGGGTTTTCG
>JAITAN010000015.1 GCA_031284105.1 Treponema sp.
CTCAAAACTATCTACGATTTGAGAAATTGAGTTAATCGCCCCCTGATTGGTCAGAGCCAGTTGGGAAATCTCCCGCGCGCCGGCGTCAACGGTTTGGACGTCCCCTGCCATTTGGGAAACGTTGCCGGCTATTTCCCGCGCCTGAGTTTGCAGGGAGCCGATTTCCTTCAGCATGGCTTCATTGCCCTTCCGCATTTCTTTGGAACCGGTACCGACCTCGGCCGTTACATCGTTCATCATCTTGAGCGCCGCCATGACCTGATCCGCGCCTTCCTTTTGTCCCCTGACGGCATTGCTCACCTCCTCTACCAGCGCGCTCGTTTCGTCCACCTTAACGGATACTTGGGCAAAGGACTCTTCCGATGCTTTGGCGTTTTTTACGACATGCGCGATAGTTTCCACAATCTGTTTCAATTCGGCGTTTATCTTCAGGGATTCGCCGGAAGAATTTTCGGCAAGTTTCCGTATCTCATCGGCTACTACGGAAAAGCCCCGCCCCGCATCTCCCGCGTGCGCCGCTTCAATAGCGGCGTTCATAGCCAGAAGGCTGGTCTGGGCCGCAATCGTGGCGATGATACGGTTCGCATTCTGTAAGGCATGGGATTGCCCCGCAATTTCGTTGATCTTGGCGTTGTTTTCCTGCTGTATGGCGCCCCCCGCCGCGGCCGCATCGCCCACGCTCTTGAACTGGAGGGACATCTTTTCTGTAACCGCGCCGATGGAGGCGATGTTCCCGATCATTTCCTCCACGGCAGAGGAAGCGCGGCTCACACTGGCGGACTGGGTACCGATGGCGTTATCCAGGGACTCGATATTTTTGGCAATCTGTTGTACGGCCGAGGAGGATTCGGTAACGCTGCGCATCTGCTCTTCGGTTTTTGCCCGCACCTGTTCCACGGCCCCGAAAATACGATCCAGGGACGCAACCATGCCTGCGGCGTGTTTTTCCAGCCTCATACCCGATGCGGCTAGATGTCCCTCGCCGTCCTTGATCTCGCGCATCCCCTCTCCTATGTTTTCGCAAAAACCGTTGACCATCCCCGCGATGGTCCCCACCTCGTCTACGGAACAGATAGAAATCCGCCTCGTCAGGTCTTTCTTGGCAGAGGACAAATTTTCAAGCTGCACAATCACCTCATCAAACACCGCGGCCGTATTCTTTCTCAGGGTCACGGCGAGGACAGTTATGACAATGACCAAAAAGGCGATGAGGCAAAAGAGGACCGTCAGGCTTCCTCCGTCCGCGCCTAATAGAATCAAGGATGTTGCGGAAAAGGTGTAAATGACCGAGAGGATGGTTACCACGATGGGAATGATCAGCATCTTGAGGCTCTGCCGCCCCTCCCGCAGGTTCCGGGGGTATTCGGTGAGGGAGGCAGCGGAAAAGGTTTTTGATACCAGCCGGTCGATCAATACATAGACATACGTCCCTACCAGCAGCCCCAGGGACAAACAGAGAAAGTACAGGAACGCCCCCTCTCCCTGAGGGATTCCTATAGAAGTTCCCTGAAGAAAGACGGCCGCCAAAAAGAGATTCTCAAGTACCGTGAGAAGGACGATCATCTTGATCGGCACCGCGCCGGTTCTTTTCAGCGTACCGCCATAGTCCGCGCCGGCATTCTTGAAGGACGCGGAGTCAAAATACCGCGCGCTGTTTCCCATGATCAGGGCGGATAGGACGACAAACGCCAGAACCGGAAGCCCAACGCGCACAAGCATGACGGAAGGCGGAAGCGGCGTCTCCCGAAACAAAAACAAAAGGGCGACTACAAGAAGCGAGTAGATAGTATTACCGATGCAAATAATAATGAAAAATACGTCTTTTTTGTTCAAAGTTACACTCCTGTTTTTTATTGTAAGCGATTCCATTATAAAAAACAACTGCCGGAGATAGAACGCTTTTTCTTAATCACGCCGAACATGGCCCGACGCGTATCCGTAAAACGAATATATAGGGCAGTGAAGAAGATGTTATGGGGAGGAGAATTCTGAAGAAGGGGCTATTATGCGGGGAGCGTAGGCGAACACGGGGATAAACAAGCGATACAACGGTATATCAAGAATCAGGGGTGAAAACCGGAGGAATAGCAAGAAATACATGAGGGGAAGCGGCTTGAGCCGTTTCCTTATCAACATAAAGAGTGAAGGTTAAAGATACCGCAGGGCTTATTTTGCGGTTGTTTATTGGCGCTACGTCGGCGCCGGCCGTGCCGGAAAATGCACGGAGTCTCTTTCCATCCCATTTCTAAAAATGGCATCTCATATCTTGCCTCTATCCCAAGGCATATTTCCCGTAGTTCCGTACCGGCATCTTCCGGTTATTACCGCGCTTCGGTATTTCGCCGGACATGCTCTACGATACGGCATGGACGATTTTGCTCACCGCGCCGCGCCGGGCGGGAGCGTATGCGCGCGGGCCCGCTTGCGGGTCTGACGCCGCCGTTCGGCCGCCCCTAATTGCGTTCGGCCGGCAGCCTCCCGCGCCGTGCTCCGCTCACGGCGTTGCAGGGCTGCAAACCGCCGGTTCGCGTATTCGGCATGCAAAAGGGCCGCATACGGCCGGAACGTTACCCCGGGCCGGTCGTATGTTGTTGGAATACGCGCCTCATCCGTGCGTTCCGGCAGTCCACCCAAGGCTTTCCTGTTGTATCCGGTAAAGATGGGCGAAAAGCCCGTCCCGCGCCGACAATTTCTCGCCGGACCCTTCCTCTATAAGAACGCCCTTATCCAGTACCGCGATCTTGTCCGCGCCCAAAACGGTACGCAGCCGGTGGGCGATAACGATCACCGTGCGGTTTTTCACCAGCGCCGAAAGCGCCTCTTGAATAAGCGCCTCGTTTTCCGGATCAAGCGAGGCCGTGGCTTCGTCCAAAAGCACAATCGGCGCGTTCTTTAAGATCGCGCGGGCAATGGAAATGCGCTGGCGTTCCCCGCCTGACAGCGTGGACCCGTTTTCACCAATCACCGTTTCGTAGCCTTGGGGCAGACGCCGGATAAACTCATCGCAGCGGGCGGCATTCGCCGCTGCGTACGCCTCCTCATCACCTGCCCCGGTCCTGCCGATACGGATATTATTCATCACCGTATCATTAAAAAGCGTTACGTCCTGAAACACAATGCTCATATACCGCATAAGGGCGTCCGGCGCGATAGTACGAATATCCACGCCGCCGATACGAATAGCCCCTTCCCGCACATCCCAAAACCGGGCAATCAGGCGGGACAGCGTGCTCTTGCCGCTTCCTGAAGGACCCGTCAGTGCGGTAACCGTTCCCTGCGGAATCGAAAGGCTCAGGTTCTTTATCACATCCTCTCTATTATAAGCGAAACTAACATGCTCCAGTTCAATATCGTAGCGTTCAAGCGCAGGGCACACGTCCCCGTCCATCACCGGCTCCCGCCTGATCTTCATCATCCGTTTGGTGGAAACAAGGAAATAGAAAAACTCCGGCAGCAAGGTAAAGACGATGATCAAGGGCGAATAGATTTTCGCGCTGATCACGGTAAAGGTAAGGAACGGAATAAGGCCGAGGCTGCCGCCCGTTAAAAGGGAAACGCCGGCAAATACCACGAGTCCAAGACCCACCTGCAAGATCATCATGGACAAAACGATAAAGAATGAAGTGATCCCTTCAAACGTGATCGACTCCTTCATCATGCGGCGCAGCGCGTCCTTGAGCGCTTTGGACTTTTCGCCGGAAAGCCCAAAGGCTTTGACCACCTTGATCCCCTCAAGGTATTCCTGCATCTGATCGGATGCGGCCAGTTTCGCGGCCGCATGACGCTCACCAAAGGAGGACTGTACCTTCCGGCTGCCCACGATCAAGGCCAGCGCAAGGGGCAGGGCCACAAAAAGCGCGAGCGCCATGCGCCAATCATAGAAGGCCAGCAGTACGCATATACATACATCGGTGATAATACCGGCGAACAGTCCGGGCGCGACATGGCTCATCACATGCTCAACGGACGTACAATCCGCCATTATGTTGGCGGTTAGTTCGGTAAGGTCTTTGTTATTGAAAAAACTCAACGGAAGGCGCCGGATATGTTCCGCCACCTCCAGCCGGATGGACTCGGATTCCTTGTAGGCTGCGGTATAGGTCTTGCGGTATTCATGGCGATAGGCAAGAAAATACAGGGCCATGCCGGCAAGCCCCAGAGCAAAAAGCAGCCACAGGCGGGTCGTATCTAGGGTTCCGCCGTACAGCAAAGGGTTAAGCAGCGTGATAATTGTCTGAACAATCACCACAAAAGGCAGCAGCAACGACAGATTGGTAATCGCTGCGGCCAGTACTGCCCGTTTGAAATCGCGGTAGCCTTTTTCAGAAAGCCCCAGCATTTCTTTTACAGTAACCATACTATTCTCCTTTCATAGATAGCTATGAGAGACCGCGCTCCGCGTACCGCAGGGCGCGGTCTTAACATGAAAGATGAGTATGCCTCAACTTCATATTCCGATCATGGTCCCCGATACGCCGTATCGCGGTCTCATGCGAAGCCTTATCGCACGACTATGATCGGTGTTATTTATACCGGCATAACAGGCTTAATTATGCCGCCTTAATAGGTACCGGTTATATCGCCTAACAGCCTTAGTTATGTTGACTTAACAGGTTTAGCTAGATCGACTACTAATTATTAGTTATGCCGGCATAACAGGCTTAGTTCACGATCATGAACAGGCTTAGTTCACGGCCATGAATAGGCTTAGTTCATGCGCGTGAACAGGCTTAGTTCATGAGCGTGAATAGGCTTAGTGTCGCCGGCATAACAGGCTTAGTTCATGGTCATGAACAGGCTTAGTTCACGAGCGTGAACAGGCTTGTTTCATGAGAAAGTCTTTTTTTTGAAGAGGTATTATAATGAGTTTGGTAGAAATTGCGCTAATTGCCATCGGTTTATCAATGGACGCCCTTGCGGTATCAATTACCTTGGGTCTGTCGGTAAAAAGACCAACGGTTAAGGAAATAGTAACGCCCGGTTTGTTTTTTGGTTTTTTCCAGGCGCTTATGCCGGCTATAGGATATTTTACAGGTACTTATTTTGTCAATAAAATACAAAATCTTGATCATTGGATAGCCTTTGCCTTGCTTGGTTTTATTGGCGGGAAAATGATCAAGGAAAGTTTGTCAAAAGAGAAAGAAACGAAAGAACAAAATAAAAATCCGTTTCAATTGCTACGAATGTTGGTATTGGCAATAGCGACAAGCATAGACGCATTAGCGATAGGGATAACATTTGCGTTTTTAAAGGTGAATATAATAATAGCAATAATAATAACAGGACTAACAACTCTTTTCATATCTATGGGCGGTGTAAAGATAGGAAACATGTTTGGAATAAAATTTAAATCAAAGGCGGAATTTCTAGGAGGATCGGTTCTGATAATACTTGGAATAAAGATACTAATAGAGCATCTCTTTCTCAATTAAACTATAAAAAGAGATTATTATGGCTGAAAATAAATTATTAGAAAGAATCAAGACAGAAGCCAAAGAATTAAAATACAATTTATCCGCATTGCATCTTGTTTATAAAAGAAAAGACGTATCAATAGCGGCAAGAATTATTATAATAATAACTATTGGATATGCCTTATCGCCAATTGATTTGATACCTGATTTTATACCAATTTTAGGCTATCTTGATGATTTAATAATTTTACCATTGTTAATTTACATATCGTTAAAATTAATTCCCAAGGAAATAATGGAAGGATGCAGGGAACAGGCAAAAGATATATGGAAAGACGGGAAACCAAAGAAATGGTATTATGCGATACCAATAATAATAATTTATGTGTTAATTATATTCATAATTGTAAAAATTATGTTTTTCAATAATGATTGATTGTATATGTGAATACGCCCTGATTGTTAGGGGCGCATAACGGATATATAGTACGGATACAACCGGAAACGCCGCGCGGCTGCAACTGTGATGAGAGTATGTGAGCAATTGGCGTTAATTCCGAATAGTATAGACATGAGGAGGTTATCCATGATATTGATGAAAACAAGCAATCCGAACAGCGCGTTTTGTTTTCGAGCGCTGCTGTTCGCGGTCGCCGTATTGCTTGCGGCGCCGGCTGCCGCGCAGACCCAACGGCAGACGCCGGTTCTCTCCGGCGTGCTCGACACGACCGTTCAAAGCGTCATCGGCAAGGACTCGTTTGCCATTCAGTTTGAGGAATACGCGAATCTACGGCTTCAAACAAAAATTAAGGAGTTCGCTGTTTTTAACGCCGCGTTTAACCTTACCGCGGCGTCCGGCAATCCGGCGTCCGGCGCGGACGAGGATCCGGCGCTTGGAGCGGGTGAAAACTACCGTGCAAGCATGGAATTAGAGCGGCTCTCCCTGCGGATCAACAGCGATTACGTTGATGCGGATATGGGACTCATGCGCCTTGCCTTTGGCTACGGACAGATATTCGGTCCGTCGGACTTCCTCAATCCCCGCAACCCCCTCTACCCCAACGCCCGCGCGCGCGGTATTTTGGGGCTTGCGTTCTCCTTTTACCCGCCGGACGACTCCAAGGTACAGGTCTTTGCGTCCGCGCCGAAAGACCCGCTCGCAACGGACGGCGGCGGCTGGAACGCCGGACTCGCCTTTGATAACCACTGGGGCAAAGCGAGCCTTCAGACGCTCTACGTGTTTGAAACGCCCGGACGCGGCGCGGCGCTCGGCGTACATCGCGCGGGCGTGTCCGTAAAAGCCGATGCCGCAGTGGGTTTGGTCGCGGACGCGCTGTACGCCTACAACCATGACGATCGCCCGGGCGGAGAATCCGGCGGATTCTCCGGCGCTCTTTCCGCAAGCGGCGGTCTTGACTATTCTTTCTTTGACGGGAAGCTGTACCTGCTTGCCGAGTACCTCTTTTCAGGCGCTTCCTCGGCGACGGCTTTTAGTCAGGAAAACCCCTTTGGCTATAGCGACAGGCACAACCTCTACGCCCTTGTCCAATACGCTTTTACGGACTATACGAGCGCACGCGCGGCCTGTATGTTCGGCTTCGGAGATGATAACGCCCCTTCCGTAACGCCCGTCCTCACCGTTACCCACGACGTTTTTCAAGGTTTCTCGCTGACGTTGACCGTGCAGACGCCTATCCAACAGGAACAATGCGTTGTTTCGGCCCTTGGAAGGCTTAAATTCTGATGCCCGCCAAAGCGCGAGCCGGAGGTTTGAGCTGTTTTGAAAAAGCGGGAATGTCATTTCCGCTTTTAATTTGCGCGGCCGGCGCAATACCGGCCGCTCTTGGTTAGAAAGTCTTTACTATGGTTTTGGAATTAACGCGCACGCAACCGGCCGTAAGGTAATGATTTTAGCGGATGGCAGTGATTTAACGGCGCTATTAGAGGGACGCAGCGATTTAATGGAGGCGTTATATAGGAAAAACCGCTTTGCCGCACAAACGGGCGCTATTTATTTACGCATATATGGACTATTGCAACATATTGATAATATGAATATTTACTTGGTTTAATCATAGAAAATAAATTTCAGGCGCTGCGGATGGCGCCTGCGGCGGCAAATTCGGGCAAAAAATATTGCGCATACCTACGGTATATACGCGCTCTATGGCATATAGCTATATACGCCCCCGTATCGTACAGGCCGTTCTATCGCGGCGGTTCCCGCGGCCAACGGCAGCTTTCACGGAACGCCTTCCGCGTTTATAAT
>JAITAN010000170.1 GCA_031284105.1 Treponema sp.
GTACTATGACTGCGCGCAAGCCGCGCTCGAAGGGGTATTCCGTATGCGTACGTTCTTCCAATCAATCGGCTTGCCGTTGAGCTTCGCCGATGCAAAGCTGCCGCTCGACGGTATTGAAGTGCTGGCATCTCAAGCGGTGCGTAAAGGTCCCCTCGGCAGCTATACGAAGTTGGACAAGAGCGCAGTTGAATCTATTTTGAATAGCGTTAAAGGTCTTTAAGTCAAACGGGGAAGTCCTTCAAAAGGGCTTCCTTTAGTCTTACAGGCTTCTGTAGAAGTTCTTTAACCGGCTAAGTAAGTTTCCTAGGGCCTGTCCGTCTTACAGTTAAGGACGCTAACGCCCTCGATAGCGAAAAGCGTAATGGGTGAAAAAAGACCGGTAGTCCGTCCGCCCGAAAACGCCGCCGAATACCAACGGCATCCGGCGCGGGTAGAGCGCGCGGCCCGCACCGTAGAGAGCGGCAGGCCATCATTACGAGAGAGCGCCGCCCTACGTCTACGTGGAACCGGATTATCTCTAATGAGATAGATGAAAGTTTTAACTGCGGACTTGAAAAAGAACGCCGCCGCCTCCGAACCGGTCAAAATATATGCAACAGGCTGCTAGCGGTCTATAAAAATTTCCCGGACGCAGGCGCGGGCTGTTTCAACATTTCGGCATTGCATCGGGAACGGGGGCACGGCTCTTCGTCTGTAAGAAGCGGGGCAAGGACCTTATGCCGCGTTCTGTCAGGCTTTAGAGTCGTACGTCCGCTTTGGGTACCGGCGCCGAAAACTTAGAAACAGGCTGCGCCTGCGCCGCTTCATAAGAAAAAGACTTGACATTCGGCGGGGAATGCTATACAAATTAACGGAACCGGAAATCGAAAAACGAGCGGACTACGACAAGGAACCTGATATGCAAGAACCGCTGCCAAAGCGCAAAGACAAGTTTGCTATTCTCAAGGAGTACTTCGGCTATACGGAATTCCGGCCCGGGCAGGAAGTCGTTATTGACGCTATTCTTGCGGGGAAAGATGCGCTTGCCGTTATGCCCACCGGCGCCGGCAAATCCCTCTGTTACCAGATACCTTCGCTGATGCTGGGCGGGTTTACGGTGGTTATCTCGCCGCTTATTTCCTTGATGAAGGATCAGGTCAATGCGCTCAGAGAAGCCGGCGTGCGGTCGGCATGTCTGAACAGTTCCCTTTCGCCTGAAGAATATGCGGCAACAATGAAACTGCTGTACCGGGGCGAGTGCCGCATACTGTACGTTGCGCCGGAACGGCTCCTTAAAGAAGATTTCTTGCAAATCCTGCAAAAGATGGAAAATGGGACGGTTCCTCAAAAAACCGCCCTCGTAGTGATTGACGAGGCGCATTGCGTTTCCCAGTGGGGACATGATTTCAGACCGAGTTATCTCCACATAGCTCATTTCATAGCCGCTTTGAATCAAAGACCCGTTATTGCGGCTTTTACGGCAACGGCTACGCAAAAAGTGAAAAACGACATTCTTTCCATTTTGTCTCTGCACGAACCGTTCACCATTACCACCGGCTTTGACCGGAAAAACCTTTACTTTGAGGTGCAGAAGCCCAAAAACAAGAGCGCGGCATTGCTGGACTATCTACGGCGTAACAAGCATAAGAGCGGTATCGTGTATTGCAATACCAGAAAAGCGGTGGAAGAGGTATGGGGCATGTTGCTGGACAGGAATCTCGCGGCCGCAAAGTACCATGCGGGGCTTGAAGATGCGGAACGGCATGAGAATCAAGACGATTTTTTGTACGACAGAAAGACCATCTTGGTGGCGACTAACGCTTTCGGCATGGGTATTGATAAGTCGAACGTATCTTTTGTCATTCATTACAATATGCCGAAAAATATCGAAAGCTACTATCAAGAAGCGGGCAGGGCGGGACGGGACGGCGAACCCGCGGAGTGTATTCTTTTCTATAGCGGACATGATGTACGCATCAACGAGTTCCTCATCACCCATGCGGGCGATGAGGAAACGCCGCCGGATGAGGCGCTTATCCGGCATAATCTGGAGCTGTTGAAGTTTATGACGTGGTACGCCACCGGAACCGATTGCCTCCGCTCACGGCTGCTCAATTACTTCGGCGAACATGCGCCCTCTTTCTGTGGAAACTGCTCAAACTGTACCATGCTCTTTGAAGATATTGACATTACGGTAGAAGCGCAAAAGCTCATCTCCTGTGTACTGCGTCTGGAACAGCGGGGCCGGCGTTTCGGAAAAACGTTGATTATCGACATTGTACGGGGCAGTAAGAACGAAAAGATCAGGAACTTTCATCTTGATACGCTCAGTACGTACGGCATTATGAAAGATTCAAGCCTCCACCGCGCGCGGCTGATTCTGGATTTTCTTATAGAACAGGGCTATCTTGCGCTGAATAGCGGTGAATTTCCTGTAGTACAGGCTTCGGAACGCTCCGGTGAAATCGTGTTTGAACGGAAACGCGTACGCATGATGCTGCCGAAAGAGAAACAGCCGGAGCGAAAAGCGGAACTAGTCCCTGCGGTACAGGAGTTTGATGAAGCCCTATTTGAGAAACTGCGGGATTTGCGGAGGAGCGTTGCCCAAGAAGCGGGCGTCCCATCATATATCGTATTTTCCGATGCGGCTCTGCGGGATATGTGCCGGAAAAAACCCGTTACCAAACAGGAATTTTTGCGCATATCGGGCGTGGGCGAGATCAAGATGAAAAAGTACGGGGACGTGTTTACCGCGTTGATAATGGAATATACGGCTTCTGAAAAAAGCGGCGAATGAGCTATTCCCCGGTACATCATAACAGGGGCAACCGCTTTCTTTGCGTCTCCGGCGGACGCTTCCCGTATGAGGAATTACCCCCACGCCTTTTCAATAATGCCGACGGCCTTGATAATTTCCTCTTTGGACGCTTTTTTTGCCAACAATGAGCAAAAAGCTTCTTCCTGACAGAGAAAGTGAACGCGGGAGAGCGAATGGAGGTGAGCGCGCGACGAGGAAGAAACAAGCAAAATCACGTTCTGCGCCGGAATGCTATCCAGAGCCTGCCATTCCACCGGCTGCTTCAAAAAGGCAATGGTAATAAATTGTTCGTTTTCATCGGATAAGAGCGGGTTGCGGGGGTGAGGGATGGCGATTCCTCCTCCGATAGAGGTTGCCATAAGGTTTTCCCGTTCAAGAACGGCCCGCAATAACACATCCCTGTTGAGAGAATCGGGTAAGATTATATGCTGAATCATACGACTTAAAACATCTTTCGGCGTGCTTCCTGTAATATCCCGCAGTATTCCACCCCGTTGAATTAAATCAGATATATTGTTCATCTTATACTCCTAACGCTCTATTACATTGATCGAGATCGAAAAAAGTAGGATCAAAACCAGGTCCCAGCCTCTTTTTCGCGATCTGTTTTTCTTCCGCTGTTCCCATTTCAAGGGCAAAAATGTCTTTTCTGAATCGTACCGGTCCGTTGATTGTTTCCGGCGGCGCGGCGTTCTCTCCGGCTACGCACAGCGCCGTTTTTTCACTTTCCTCCGGGGAGAGTATGATGATCTTTACATTCCACAATTCGCCGTATTCGTAATTCACATCGGGGAGTCTCTGGACGCTCAATTTTTTAATAGTTGTACCGGTATCAAGGGAATGCGCTTGTTCCCCAAATTCGAGATTTGAGCAAAGGGTAAACCGGTACGGGAGATCGTCTTTCCACGAAAAGAGTTTCTGAATAACATGGTGAATATCTTCAAGCGTGTACGTTTCCGGTACGATGATCCTGCGCCATACTTCGGTCCCGCCGATACTGATCTGCAACAGTCTGCCCTTTTGTTTACCGCCGTCTTTTACCAGATAAATATTGCTTTTACGGAACGCGGATAAAGAATCGTCAATCATGGAGCGTATTTCATCATACGTGTCGAGCATTCCCTGATAGGCGCTGTCCATAGCGAGCATATCCACGTCCGAAGGCTCCTCGGCATCGCTCAATTCGTCAAGCAGGTTTGCCGCATGCGTCTGTATCTGTGAAAGCATAATAAACGCCTGTTGCGGTAGATAGGCTTCATTCATTGAGTCCTTGCGGAGTACCGCCGCGAATTCAATGATCGCAGTATGCAGGTCTATCAGCTTCTGCCGCAGCGGACCCGCGTTTTTATCGGTAAATAAGGAATAGCCCGGGTGAATTTCGGCGAATACTTCCGCAAGATAATCGGCAAGGATGTTCCACTCCCGCAGGCTCAGCGTCCGGGCGATGTTGCTGGGAATGAGGCGCAAAAGCACGCCCTCAACTGAAGTTTCGCGACGGTACAGCGCATCCCGAACATACGCCTGCACCACAAATTCGGATACGGGAATCTCGTTTGAGAAAAGAATCTCCTCAATGAGCGTCCTATCGGCTATACGCTGCCCGTCCAGCAGTCCTTGGGAATCGGGGATTTCCTTGCCCGCAAACCAGAAGCGCGTTTCTATGCCGTACGGTACGAGACCGATGCTATCCGTTTTTTCATATAAGAATTCCTCAAGCGAATAAGCGGGTATGTTGCGCATACGCTCTCTGCCGAAAAAATAAGCGTGTGCTATTTGTTCTTCTGTGGAAATGCCGGGTCCCAAGATTTTGAACGATTCTTTAAATCCCTCTTCCGCAACGGAGAGCCACTCCGCCAAATCGGATTCGCTCCACGCGTCTTTGGAGATTTTCTCAAGCGTAAACGTCCCTTTTTTCCAGTTAAGTATATTCGTGATAAAGCCGTCACCTGGGACAAACCCCGTTTCACGGTAAATGCGGCTCATGTTAAGCGTACTAATTGATACAATATCAGGCTCTTCCCCCTCACTGTACGCATATTCATTCTCTTCATTATCCATAGCAATGTAATGAGGCGCGTATTCTTCACCAAAAATAGTATAATACGGGTACAGTTCTTCGGGTTCGCCTTCCGTATTTGTCCAAAGCACAGGTTTCTTTTTCCAAAAAAAAGAGTACTCTTTAGGACGAAGCACCGGGTTTGCAAACGGAATACACCGATGGCCGGGTATCAGAATACCATTCATTATTTCCTTGCGGCTTGGTTTGATAACAAAACATACGTGTTCAAAACAGCCTCGGCGGGATATCCACTTTTTCGATCCTTGAGGAAAAGCCAGCCGTTTTACGTTGATCAACGCGGCTATCTGCAATGCAAGGCGTCCGCTCCGTGTTGCATCCGCATCATGAACATACGCGGTAATTTCTTCCAACGCGAACGGCTCTATGGCATTGTCGAGAAAATCGTATAAAGCTTCTTCCTGATTAAATGTCATCGATCAACAATATACCGTTTTTTTTCTTTTCCGTCCACACGTACCGGTCGTGCGGTGTAACGAATTTTACTAATTCCCCGCTTTACGCTAATCGTACGGCGATCCGCCCTATCCCTTTGCGAAGGAGGGGACTCGAACCCCTATGCCGCGGGCACCAGATCCTAAGTCTGGCGTGTCTACCATTTTCACCACCCTCGCTTACATTATATGATTTTAGTATAATGCCGCTGTTTTGTCAACGTCTCATCTTCGCGGAACGTACCGAACCTCCTCCGCTTGAAAGGACAGGAAGCTAATCCTATGATCAAAGAAGGAACGGGCAGCGGAACCGGCCCGGAACACAAACCGGAAGCGGGCGTGCCCAAGACCTTAGCATAAATCGGGATATACCGGCACGATGGATGCGGGAGATGAAACAGAGTGAAACAGTACCAATGAAAGCTTTCACCGGTAGAGGAAACGCGCGGGATGAAGAGACGGCTCGGCCGCGGAAAGAAAATGCCTGCCTGAGGGAGGCGAATGAAATCCTAAAAAAGCGATGGCCGTCTTCACGGCAAGGAATCCCCGGCGGCGGCGTACCCGTTCATGCGACGGTATCAAGGACGGTACCCCGTTACGAAGACGGCGGGGGAATTGGGGGCCGGTCGAAGCGGGCGGTATGCGCGGCTTGTAAGGAAAATCAGCGGACACGAGCAGCCGGATACGTGAAGCGCACCGGGGGCGTTAGGGGAGGAGCGGCGCATAGTACCGCGGGCCGCAAGAGAAGGCGCGCACGCCGCATTTTCGTTGGAACCGGTATGCTGTAGCCCGCCTGGCCCTTGTTGGACTTCCCGCGATTGCAGTCAATGCACAGGGTTTGAACCTCCCCCGCTTGAAAGGACAGGAAGGTACGCCTATGATCAAAGAAGGAAGCATCATGGGAGAAAGAAGCGTTTTTACGAAAGCGTTTAAGGAACGAGCCGTGGAACCTGCCCGGAACACAAACCGGAAGCGGGCTTGCCCAAGACCTCGGCATAAATCGGAATATGCCGGCACGATGGATGCGGGAGATGAAGCGGAGTGAAACAGGACAAGTGAAACAGAACCGATGAGAGCTTTCGCCGGTAGAGGAAATGCGCGAGATGAAGAGACGGCTCGCCTGCGGAAAGAAATTGTCGACCCGAGGGAGACGAATGAAATCCTCAAAAAAGCGATGGCCGTCTTCACGGTAGGGAATCCCCGGTAGCGGCGTACCCGTTCATGCGGCGGCATCAAGGACGGTACCCCGTTACGAAGACGGCGGGGGAATTGGGGGC
>JAITAN010000051.1 GCA_031284105.1 Treponema sp.
GCGGCTTCCGCATCTGGCACAGCGCTATTGCGCCGGGGGAAGCGCCGCCGGCAAAGCCGGAGGACTTGCGAAAATCGTTTTTTACGCGGCGCAAGAAGGACGTTATCGCGTTCGACTACGCGGATTCGGGGAAGACGGTCTACATCGCGGTGCAGATCGAGAGCCCGGACGGGCAGCAGGGCAAGTTCGGCCCTATGGTTCAGGCCGTGATACCCTAAAAGAAGAGTATGTTACCCGCGCAAGCGGTTAAACAAAGGTAAATTTTAACCGCGGGAACGGCATGAGCCGCGACCGCGTGCGGAATGGAACCCGCGAAAGGAGTTTTTCAATATCTGCTTTTTCTTCTCTTTTCTTTAGTGTGAACACGCCCTAGGTCAACAACCGGTACAGAATCCCTGTTCACGAGGGGGCGTTCACCGCTGGGAAAGGATAAAATAAATGCTATACGCGCCCGCTTTGCATAGAGGCAGGTATGCGCTTCGGCGGGGACAAGTCCGGCCTACGGCCACCGGCGGCTTTGCGGTGAAGCCGCCGTGAAGATACAGGATGTGGTACGCGCATGAACAGCGTACAAACGCGGAAAGTGTTCCGATAGTATAAGCGTTGCTTATGGGAACCGCCGCATAAGGTATATGCTAAGGAATTTGACATTTTCAAGGAGGATGTTATGGGATTAATTGGATTAATTGGATTAATTGTTGGAGGTATTGTTACCGGAATGCTGGTTGCATATATCTTATTTATTTTTTTAGTAGACAGTCCAAGCACTTGGCTTTCCTATATAGCCTTTATAGCCCTTATAGCCGGGGCAGGCGCTATCGTATATTTTGGTTTTATACAACAGGTGATGCCCATGCCTTTTGCCATCTCATTAATGGTAGGTTATTTAGTTTCATGTTTCGGGGGTATTTTGTACTTGTAGCTGTGCGGATACAGCGTTAAGAGAAATGCAAGAACGCAAGGAAAGAAATAAAGATGTCTTTTACGGGAAATGTACGCGAATCGCCGGTAATACCGGTCTCACAGTTTCCAATCAAAGGCGAGATAGACCCGCGCGCCAAGAAGCCGTGTTTTGGTAAAGCAGCCGGCTTCTTTGACGAAGTACTCCGCCGGCAGGGAAGACCTGCCCGTGCCGGGTTTTGAGGAGCAGGATGAGCGCCACTGTGCCGGCGGGGGAACCCACGGCTCAGGCGGCGGCGTTTGGTGTGCCGGTGATGCCGCGGAGCTAAGCTGGGGTGAGACAATGGAAATCACGGAGGTAATCGCAAACAACAACGCACCGGAAAGCCCGGGCGCTAATTTTACGTTTAACTAACCGGCGCTACCGGTCGGCTGGAGGTACGGTTTGGGGTTTAATCGCGGGGCGTTGATGCGCGCAATTTTTTTTCCACGCCTTTCGATGCCAGGAGAAACACGAGCGCAGCCAGCATGAAAAGCCGCCAGCGCGGCGCGGCTTCTATTCTGTAACTACTGATGCCGGTCTCAGGAGCAAGAGATTTGATATAGCCGGTAAGCGTATGCGCCGCATCGGGCGCGTTGCCGTCAATAAAAATGCCGCCGGAGCGTTCCGCGGCATTTTGTAGTACGTCCCTATTGCGGACGCTGATAACCGGTTCCTGATCCATAACGAGTTCGCCGGTTTCGCTGTTAAGGGTGGGCCGTTGGGGAACGGCGCCGCCTTCTTCGGTTCCAAAGCCGACTGTAACCACACTGACGCCTTCGCTCCGCGCTCTATCCGCTGCGGCTTGAAGCGAACCGGAGAGGGTTTCGCCGTCTGAAAAAAGCACAATAAGGTGTTTTGCCGGAAAGGATGCGAGAAACGCCCTGGCCGATGCGTCAATGAGACTTTCGAGATTGGTGCCGCTTCCGGTCTGGCTTCCGGTTAAAAGGCTATCGAGAAATGTCTGAACCGCGTTAATGTCCCATGTGAGCGGCAGCGCCAGAACGCCTCTGCCCTTGCCGATGGCCACCCCAATGCGTACGCTTCCTGCCGATATAAGGGTTTCCCGCGCAACGGAAACCGCTCTTCCAAGCCGAGATGGCGCAATATCGGTAACCTCCATGCTTCTCGATACGTCAAAGGCAAAAACCGCATCAACGCCGCGCTTGTATTCTACAACGGCTCGCGTTCCCCAACGCGGCCCGGCAAGCGCAACGATGATGCAGCAAAGAAAAAGAGCGAAGAAAAAAACGGACAGTACAAAACGCATCGTGTGTTCCTTTTGCAGGAGATTCAAGAGCTTTAATGTTTTACTGCGTTTATGGTAATGGATCGCCTCAAGCATGAAGAAGGGAATAAGGATAATAAAACCGGTAAGAACAAAGGGCGCATCAAATATCATAAGAAAATCCCCGCTATGTACCTTCGGATACACCGTACCGCTACTATGATAACCGACCCGACTATGACAAACGCCGGATACATAGGCTTTGTTTGAGTTACTGTACCGGAACGCTGTATGCTCAATTCCCGCCGGTCAAGCATGGCAAAGGCATCGATGAGCATATCCGCGGACGGCGCGCCGATATAGATGCCGTTTCCTCGGCTTGCGATATGTTTAAGGTTTTCGGAATTGAAACGGGACTCAAAAAGACCGGTTCTCCGTACTTTCGTAAAAGGATCGATATAATCAATAGGAATTTCCCCGCTTGATCCAACGGCAATGACCCATAGGTTTACCGCAAGTCCGGGGAAAACCGCGGCCGCGGTGGCGGGATTTATTGAGCCGGCGTTGTTTTCACCGTCCGTGATGAGTACCACGGCTTTTGGGGCGGCGTTTGAATTGCTGATATGCAGTCCCGCGATGGCAAGCCCTAACCCCAGCGCGGTGCCGTCTCCCAATTCGCCAAGCCGCAAGGCATCAAGGCGGGAAAAGAAGGCATCGCGGTCGACGGTCGGCGGCACAAGGATGCTTGCGTCTTTACCCACAGCCACCAGCCCTATACTATCCCCGGGCCGTCTTGTTACGAATTCGCGTATCATGGTTCTGCTCGCCTCAAAACGGCTTTTGCTATTCATATCAAGGCACGCCATGCTGGGGCTTATGTCAAGCACAAAAATAATGTCCGCGCCGCGCGAAAGCCACACGGTCCGGCTGGACAGGAAAAGGGGGCCTGCGGCCGCAATGAAGAGCACCAGGACGCCAATACGTTCTGCGGCGCGGAGTATTTTCATAAGCAGCGAAAAGCTGTACGGCGGCTTGAACGGAGTACCGCCCGGGGAACCAAGCGGTACGTCTATGACGAGAGCGTCTTTTACCATACGGGAAATAAATGGAAGCGCAATAAGGATGGCGATTCCGGCGATAACAAGGAATAGATACTCAAACGCCACGATTTCTCCTTTTTCTCCTTACGCCGTTTTATTCAGATTATTGACGTAGGCGTACACATCGTCAAGCGCGCCGGTTATCTCCGAGCGGGAAACCCTTTCAACGTTAAAACGCAGCGTATCCCAACGGCGGAACATAGCGGCCAACCGCGTCCCCTGCTCCAAGCCGGCGAATTCCGCGGCGCTCATGGCGAGGCAGTCAATGCCCATAACGCAGGTCAGAAACCGCCTGAATTCCGATGAGAGAAGGTCGAGCGCCGTGCCGTCATTTTTCTCCGATTGTTTCCGCAGTTTTGCAATAAACAGTTTCATGCGGATAATAAGGCAGCGCCGCAAAAGGCTTTTTCTCATGTTTATAAAACGATTCGTCCAGAAAAGCCGCATCCCGATACCGAAAATCAGAAACAGGATAAGGACGGTAACGCTTCCATATATGAGGCCTGCGGTTCCGGGCGCCGGAATCGGCGCAACCGGCGCGGAGAGCGTCATGGAAGACGGATCCAATATGGAAGCGATTGTAACTTTAAGTCCGGTAAAGTCTGAAAAACCCGGCACTTGTATGGCCGGAAATGCTATATCCCCCGGTTTATATGCGGTGAATTCAAGAACAAGCCGAACATTGTCTCCTCTGCGTTCAAGGGCTATGGTATGCAACACCACATCATCAGACGTTTCCGGCGGCTCAATAGTTTTTGGCTGAAAATTCGTATCCGCGGGTCCCAAAGGCACAACCAGCGCGGCCCTGTCCCCCACAAACACGATCTGCGGAATGAGGTAGGATGCGTCAACGGCATGAACAAGGGGCGGCGTAAGAAGGAAAAAAAACGCGCGGAACAGGCCGCCGCACCCAAACCGCATTTTTGCCCGCGCTCCGTAACGGCGAACGCACGCAGCGGGGTACCGCGTCCCAATCCGGCGCATTGTTCCCCATTTGAAAAGACGCTTCAAGGGTACGAGAAGCGGCTTCGCACAAGTCATTACCGCCTCCTGTTTTTGAAAAAGCGGATGAGAGAGGCGGCCGTGTCTTCTTTGGTGGAAAGTTCAAAGGGCGATGCTCCGGCGCGCCTCACGATTGCTTTCCAAGCCGTGGAGCGCTCCGTATGCCAGTTCTCCCATGCGGCGCGGAAGGAGGCAAACGCGGTCTGGGCGTTGATTCTGGCGCCTGTTTCAGGGTCTTCCATTGAAATGAGTCCCGCGTTGTAGAGGATCGTATCAAGCGGATCCGTTATTCTCATGGCGACAACGTCATGTTTTCGGCAGAGTTTTCCCAGTTCTTGTTCCCAATTCATGCAAAAAAAATCGGATATGACAAAGATAAGGCTGCGCCGTTTCAAGATTCGCTCCAACCCGATGAGCGCTTCGCCCATATTGCTGCTTTTCTCCCCGCTTCTTGCCCTTTTGTCCGTTCTTTTTATGCGCCTGTTTTTCGTCTCCGTCTCCGTATCAAATCCGCTCTCCTGCAATGCGCCGGTGATGACGGCAAGCGTATGGGATCTGCCCTTGGCGGCCGGAAACATTCTGGAAATTCCCTTGTCAAAGAACACGGACCCAAGCCGCTGTCCTGACCGTTCCGCGGAGAAGGCAAGCAAGGCCGCGGCTAGAACCGCCTGTTCCGATCTCTTCATTACGCTGCCGCACGCCATTGACGCGGAACAGTCAAGCGCTATGAAAACCGAAAGCTCTTTTTCTTCACGGTACATTTTTACATACGGCGTACCAAAGCGCGCGCTTACATTCCAATCAATGGAGCGAATATCGTCCCCAATTTCATAGCGGCGCACCTCATCGGCTTCTATGCCCTGTCCCCGAAACACAGAGCGGAAGCCGCCGGCCAAAAGGTCTTCGGCCAAAACCGAAGCGACAATGGGAAAGGTGGTGATCTTCCGCAAAAGTTTGTGTTTGGTCATTTCTTTGTTGCGGAGCGGTCGATGAAGCCGAAGATACTCCCCAAAAAGCCTCCAACAATGTGGGCGAATTGCGAAATTGAATCCTGCTGAAATATCTGCACAACCTGTTCTCCCAGATAGAGCAGCAGCACCAAAATGAACGTGAGAGGAATTTCGCCCCTCTGGATATTCGTAAAGGAGGCGAGGAGGATCATCATAAACACGATACCCGATGCGCCGAGTAAGCCGGTGGAGAAAAAGATCACATTGAGCAGGCCCGTTGCAACCGCGGTAACGATCATCATAAAAAATATATCTTGCGAGCCATGGTTTTCTTCAAGCATGGGACCCACAAGCAGGATGATCGAGAAATTACTGATTAAATGCGGCCAGTCCGCATGTCCGATCACATGGGTAAATAGGTTTACAATGTTCTTTGGAAAAGAAAAATACCCGTGTCCGGGCACCGTAAACCAGATATCGATGAGATTGGGAAATAAGAATTGATGTAACAACAGTACGCCCGCACTTATAAAAGTAAATGTTAAAACAACGGGCGAATTGTATTTAAGACGCATCGGAATACTCCTTTGTAAGATGAATTTCGACCGGACAATGATCCGATCCATACACGTCTGTCCGTATGACGGATTTCTCCACGCACGGCAGAAAGTTCTTGTCAACGCAATGGTAATCTATACGCCACCCAACATTACGCTCACGCGCGCGGCCGCGGTACGTCCACCAACTGTACTGCCCCTTCTCGTGCGGGTGAAAATGCCGAAATGTGTCGATATAGCCTGCCTCAAGCCACCTATCCATCCACGCGCGCTCTTCAGGCAAAAAGCCGGAATTGCCCTCGTTCTCTTCGGGGCGGGCGAGGTCTATGTATTCGTGGGCGATGTTGTAGTCCCCGCACAGCACAATATGCCGCCCCTGTTCAACGAGCGCGTTACAGTGTTTGAGCATGGCGTCGCAAAACGCGAGTTTATATGGAAGCCGCGCGCCTCCCCCTTGGGCGTTGGGGAAATACGCGCAAATCAGGGAGAAATCCACGTAGTCGGTTTGCAAAACCCTGCCTTCGTCATCAAATTCGCTTAAACCGAAGCGTTGCAGTACCGCAAGCGGCTCGATTTTACTGTAAATCGCGGTGCCGGAGTAGCCTTTTTTCTTCGCGCTTGACCAATAGGCGAAGTAGGGCGCGCCTTCACTATCAACCGGATTGAGCAGCTCTTGTGATAATTGCCCCGGCTCGGCCTTGGTTTCCTGCAAACAGAGCATATCCGGCGATTCGTTTTGAACCCATTGCAAAAACCCTTTTTTTTCAACGGCGCGAATGCCGTTTACATTCCATGACAGTATTCTCATTTTAGGTAGAACAGTATAAAGTAATTTGAGCTTTATGGCAAGGTTGCAATAGCGTTGAACGGCTATCGTTTCCATCCACGCGCCCGCCTGGAGCGCGGCAGCGCCCGTAGGGTTAATACCCGCCGCAAACGTGTTTGCGCTTCTGCGGCGGGGATTTTTTAATATTTTTTTAATATTGCTGAACGGCGCGTTCCGCTTCCCATTCTTTTGTTTTTATGCTACAGTCTCCGCCATGAATAAAAAAGCCTTCAGGTCAGACCTGCTCCTGCTGCTTACCGCGCTTTTTTGGGGCTTTGGCTTTGTGGCCCAGCGATCCGGTATGCGGTACGTGGGGCCTTTTACGTTTAACGCGGTACGGTTTGCGCTGGGGAGCCTTTCCCTGCTGCCCATTCTCGCCTTTCGCAAGCGCGGGGGGCTTGAGCGCCATGTCAATACGGTTGCAGCGTATACCCGTTCAAGCCTCATTGCAGGAACGGTTCTTTTTTTTGCGGTTATGATCCAGCAGATCGGCATCATGTTTACCACGGCCGGCAACGCGGGTTTTATCACGGGGTTGTACGTGGCGCTTGTTCCCATTCTGGGTATTTTCTTTGGGCGTAAGACCGGTATATGTACCTGGATAGGCGTATTTTTCACCTTGACCGGCATGTACTGCATCAGTGCGGCGGGGCGGCTTGACGTTATAAACATAGGGGACGTTATCGTGTTTGTAAGCGCGTTTTTCTGGGCCGTTCACGTCCTTTTGATTGACCGCTTTGTGCAGCGGAACGATCCGATACGGCTTTCCGTGGGGCAGTTTACCGTGTGCGGCGTTCTCTGCATTATTTTTACCGTTGCGCTGGAACCGCGCCTGAACGGCATTATCGCGCGGGCCGCGCCGGCCCTACTCGAAAAGGGCGCTTTTACGTGGAAACCGTTCACCGCGCTCATAGCGGATATTGGCGCTATGGACGACCCGTCGTCCGTTTTCGATGCGATCATACCCATTCTCTACGGCGCTTTTATCTCCGTCGGCGTTGCCTATACCCTGCAAGTCGTGGCTCAAAAAGACGCTCCTCCTGCACACGCCACCATTATTCTCTGTCTTGAGGGAAGTTTTGCGGCTTTAGGCGGTATTTTTCTCCTGCACGAGCCCTTGGGACGCTGGACGCTGATCGGTTTTGCGCTCATGCTTACCGGTATGTTTATCAGCCAGTGGGAGGTAATACGGGGCGTGGATACGATGCCGGTACCTAAATAAGAACCCCCCGCCGGCTTAAACGGGATCCCGTTTGACCTGGCAGCCGCGGCTATCAACTTAAAATCTTAGACTATTGAGTTAAAAATTCCCCGGGATCGCCGCACGAAAGCATTAGCGGGCGCTCTCAGGGGAGTATATACCGTATACTTTCGCCGTTAGCCGCTCACGTATAACGGGAGGGGCCGCGAGGCTTCCCGATGGGTCTCTTGTCCGCGGCCGCCCGTTATATTACCTGCAACCAAGCGAACTCTTGCGCGTGTCTGCGTAAATTCCTCAGGGCGCGGAGTTCTATCTGCCGCACGGCCTCCGTCGAGATGCCCATTTTATCGCCGATGCCTTTCAGCGTATGCGGAGATCTCGCGTCAAGCCGGAATCGGTATATAATAATGCGGCGTTCTTTCTCTTTAAGGATGGTCAGGCATTGCAGAACATCTTCCCTTATTGTCTTCCGTACAAATTCCCGTTCGGGATTGTAGGTATAATCCTCACACAGTTCAAGCACCGTAAACGCTTCTCCATCTCTGGAATCCATATACAGCGGAACAAGTTCGGCGGTCTTATTGAGGAAAAAGTCAACCTTTTTTACGGGAAGCTTTAGTTTGGCGGCGATCTCATGCAGGGTAGGCTGACGCATGAATTCTTGAGACAATATCTGTTCCTCCGCCTTGATCCGTTGGAACAATTTTTCCTTTCTGTCCGGCAAGCGGATGGTTCTCCGCTTATTTGAAAAGTACCGCCCTATGGTTTGTCTCACCCACCGGCTCGCATAGGTTGCAAAGCGTATATTTTTTGAATAATGGAACTTTTCCGCCGCATAGATAAGACCCACATTGCCTTCTTGAATAATATCCATAAAGGACACGCCGGCCGTTACGTACATAGCGGCGATTTTTACAACGAGGCGAAGGTTGGATTCGATTAACCGTGCGCGGGCGTTTTCATTTCCTTCCTGTATACGCTTGGAAAGTTCAAGTTCTTCTTCAAAGCTCAGCAAGGGGATAGCTTTGATCTGTTTGAAATATGCCCGCAATGAGGCATAGTCTTCATCGTTAATGTTTTTTCTCATGGAAAACCTCCTGTAACAAAAAATGAACCGCCCCGCCCCAAGAACGGCGAGCCGTCAGGGTGGTTCGCCATCCCGCCGAATTTCTACGGTACCTACCGGCGGTATCTACTATATAGTACACGCCCTCGAATCAACACGTAATTTTGAATTATTTTGAATTATTTTGAATATTTTGAATATTTTGAACTATCAAGAAAACTCAGAAAAAAGGCGCGAGCGGTCAAGATAACGGCTCACGCCTATTCGCTGTTTCATGGCGGCTCGCTTTTTATGTTCTAATTTTTTTTATTTTTTTAATTTTTTAATAGGCTTCAGACGCCATGGCCACTATTTCCGCGGTCATGACGTCCAGAGCTTTCAGCCGCAAACGCCGCGTGGACCCCGAGCCGCTAATGCTGCCGGTTATCACGATATTGGCGCCCAACAATTTTCCGATTGACACGGCCGAGTCGTCGTCAACGTCCCCGGACGACTGAAATTCGACTTCGCTCCTGATGGCGTCAAGACTCTTCCGGTCAACCACCTTAAAGCCGCCGGCGCTTACTATGACGTATGCGAGTTCTTCAAGCACAAATTCCGCGGCGTCAACGTCTCTTGACGAAATGCTTACCACGGCAATGGTGGTTCTTGGCGGGAGGCGGGTGATGATCACATCCCCGGCCGCATAGAGCGCGTCTTCCAATGAGGATTGACCGCCCGTACTTTGCGGAGCCGCCGGTCTTGACGCGGCCGCGCCGCCGCTGTTGCTGTTGCCCGCGGGCTGTACAGGGGCCGTTCTCGCGGGTTGTACAGGAGCAGGCGCGCCGCCGCCGCCGTCCACCACGGCAACAAAGTCGGTTACCGCGTTCGCTATGATGCGGATCGCAATGCTTCCGCCCGCGGCGTTGAACGATACCTCA
>JAITAN010000035.1 GCA_031284105.1 Treponema sp.
TCTTCCGCGTTCTCTATAAATACAACGGACAGGGCCGCGTGTATATCCTTGTCGAGGTCTTCCCAATCTTCCTTGTTACCGAGCGGAATAAGCGCGGTCTCCATACCGTTCCGTATTGCGGCAAGCACTTTCTCTTTAAGCCCGCCTATGGGAAGCACGCGGCCGGTAAGCGTAAGTTCCCCCGTCATGGTAATGCGCGCCTTAGGCGGCATCTGACACAGGCTCGAAAGCAATGAAGACGCAAGCGTAATGCCGGCCGATGGTCCGTCTTTGGGTATGGCGCCTTCCGGTACATGAATGTGAAAGTCGATTTTAGCCATGTTTTGCTTGAATTTGTACTTGGGCTGTACGCTTCTGATATAAGAAACGGCTATACGTCCGCTTTCCTTCATCACATCGCCGATATTGCCCGTAATGATGAGTTCGCCCGAACCCGCATAACAGATAGTCTCAACCGGCAGAATAGCGCCCCCTGTTTCCGTCCACGCAAGCCCGTAGGAGACGCCGGTATGCGCCTCCTTAAACACCACATCCTCTTTATATTTCCGGCGGTTGAGCAGCGTTTCCAAATCCGCTATCTTGACCGTCTTTTTGAATGTAGAGAGTTTTTTCCCTTTTATGCCCGCAGCGGATAAGCCGTTATCAAGATTAGGTTCACCATCAATGGCGGTATCGGCCGCGGCGCCGCCAAACCCTTTTTCAACCGCATTCCGCGCAAGCCGCCGCGCGCAGCGGGCGATTTCCCGTTCAAGGTTCCGTACGCCGGATTCCATTGTCCAATGCCGGATTATTTCGCGGATGGTTTCATCTTTGAAGGTGATCTTCGCCTCTTTTAGGCCGTTTTCCGCAAGCTGTTTTGGTACCAAAAATTGCTTCGCAATGGCGAGTTTCTCGGTTTCGCCGTACCCCGGTATATCGATAATCTCCATGCGGTCTAGGAGCGGATACGGTATGGTATGCAGGGAATTCGCCGTAGTGATAAAAAGCACCCTTGAAAGATCATACGGTATTTCAAGGTAGTGATCCATGAAAGCCGCGTTCTGTTCAGGATCGAGTACTTCAAGCAACGCGGACGCAGGATCGCCCCGGAAATCACCGGACATTTTATCGATCTCATCAAGGAGAAATACGGGGTTGATGCGGCCCGCCTTGTGCATGGATTGAATGATCTTGCCGGGAAGCGCGCCTACATACGTTTTGCGGTGTCCGCGGATTTCAGCCTCGTCCCGTACGCCGCCCAGGGACATACGTACAAATGTTCTGCCCAGACAACGGGCTATGGATTTACCGAGGCTGGTTTTACCGGTACCGGGAGGTCCGACAAAACAGAGTATGGGACCTTTTACGGAAGAGTTTGAGGCGGAAAACCGCATCATACCATGCGGTTCAATTTCACGTCCCGTATCCTTTTTCGCTTTTTCCTCTTTATGCAACAATTTGTGGACGGCTATAAATTCTATGATCCGCTCTTTCGCCTTTTTCATGGCGTAGTGATCCTCGTTGAGTATCTTCTCCGCATGAACTAGCTCGCCTGCATCATCACTGACTTCTGTCCAGGGAATATCCGCAAGCCACTCAAGGTAGGTGCGGATCACGCCGGACTCCGGGGATAAAGGCTGGAGTTTCCGAAGCCGCGACAGTTCCTTACGGGCTTTTGCAAGTACTTCTTCTCCCGGATTTCTGCTTTCTATGGCGTGTTCCAAATCGGCAAACTCGTCAATAGCCGCATCTTTACCAAGCTCTTTGTTTATTTCTCGTAACTGTTCGCGGAGGATGTATTCGCGGTGGTTCTTCTCCATGCGGTTTCGGATATTACCGGAAATGTTTTTCTGTATACCGAAAATTTCATTCTCAATTTCAAGCGTTTCAAAGAGCGTCTCAAGGCGCTCCCGCATATCCGCAATTGACAGAAGCACGGCTTTTTTTTCGGGTTTAAGAGAAACGCTGTTGCAGATGATGTTTGCCATCTGTTCGGCGTGATCGGACTTCTCAACGGCAAGCAAAGTTTCCGTGTTTATTTTTTTGGTAAATTCCGCATACCGGTTAAAGGACTCCTGAACACTCCGCATAAGCGCTTTTATGCTCACCGCGCGTCCGGTTTCATCAACACCGGCAGTATCACTCGGCGCGGAACCTCGTATGCCGCCCTCTCCATACCCTGTACCGAGGGGCGACACTTTTACCAGCACTACATCTTGCTGACGGATGCTTGCGTCAATAAGCGCCCTGTACTCACCCTGCAACACCGCGCGGTAGCTGTTGTCCGGCAGTTTCAGATACTGTACAATGCGGACAACGGTACCGGCATGGTACGTCTCACCGGTCTCCTCATTCCTGATGCACGAGGCAAAGAGACGGCGTTCCCGTTTGAGCGCCTCGTCAATAGCGCGTATACCCGCTTTGTAGGTGATGAAGATAGGCAATACGGTATCAGGAAACAACACTAATTCTCTCATCGGCAGTAAGGGAAACGCCTCCGTTACCGGTGCAGAGTTTTTTAGACCGGACAAACCGAAGAAAAGCTTTGTCGCGCCCGAAAATTTCATGCGCTTTTCTGAATAGAAATAATCTCAGGCGGCGTTAAATTTTCCACCGTATTCTTTGTGATAACAACTTTCATATGTTCCCGTCCACGCATTGATGGGATTTCAAACATGATATCCGTCATAAGTTTTTCCACTATAGACCGAATACCGCGCGCGCCGGTCTTCTGTTTAATGGCGGTACCGGCGATGGCATTGATGGCTTCTTCGGTAAACTCAAGCTGCACGTCATCAAACGCCATAGAAGCCTGATACTGCTTGACAATGGCGTTTTTCGGCTCAGTAATAATACGTTTCAGGTCATCAAGTTTGAGTTCGTCAAGGCTTACGGTAATCGGAAGCCTTCCGATAAATTCCGGTATCATGCCGAAATGGATAAGATCATCCGGGTGAAGGGCGTCGTACAGTTTCTTGAGATTTTTTGCCGAACGGTCGGCAATGTCCGCACCGAAACCTATAGGGTGCTGCACAATCCGCTGTTCAATGATTTTATCAAGTCCAACGAAAGCCCCTCCACAGATAAAAAGAATGTTCGTGGTGTCAATCCGGAGCATCTCTTGGTTCGGATGCTTACGCCCCCCCTGCGGCGGCACAGAGGCAACGGTTCCTTCTATTATTTTGAGCAACGCCTGCTGTACGCCTTCACCGGAAACATCCCGCGTAATGGAGACATTCTCCCCTTTGTGGGCGATCTTGTCGATCTCATCAATGTACACGATGCCCCGTTCGGCCGCCGCTATGTTATTGCCCGCGTTCTGGATGAGTTTTAACAAAATGTTTTCTACATCCTCGCCAACGTAGCCCGCTTCGGTAAGAGTGGTAGCATCCGCAATGGCATAAGGAACCTTGAGTTTGCGCGCCAAGGTTTTTGCAAGCAATGTTTTTCCGGTGCCTGTTGGACCTATCAGCAACACGTTGGATTTCTCGATTTCAACATCGCTGGTATCTTTTTTAGGATTCGCTATACGCTTATAATGGTTGTATACCGCAACGGACAACGCCTTCTTCGCGCTGTCCTGCCCTATCACAAATTGATCAAGATAATCTTTGATTTCCTTAGGAGTCGGAATTTCTTCAGTAAACTGCGATGAAGCGCCGCCTGCTTCATCAAAAAGAATCGCGTTACACAATTCTATACATTCATTACAAATATAGATGTCGCGCGGACCTGCTATAAGCCGCCGCGACGTATCACCGCTCTTCCCGCAAAAAGAGCAAGTATTTTCTTCCCGTCCGGTACTACGAAGCCTTGCCATTTTTCTCCCTTCTCAAGATAGAATCCGCTATGCCGTAAGCGACCGCGTCATCTGCCGACATATAGAAATCCCGCTCCATATCCGAGGCAACTTTTTCGATGTTTTCCCCGGTATGCCGCGCAAAAATATCAATAGTCATTTTCTTCAGCCTAATTATCTCTTTTGACTGAATCCCAATATCTAAAGCCTGCCCTTGTACGCCGCCCCACGGCTGGTGAATCAGTACCCGTGAAGAAGGCAGCGCCATACGCTTGCCCTTGGCGCCGGCAGTCAGGATAAGCGCCGCCATGCTTGCCGCCTGCCCCATACAAATGGTCTGCACATCGCTTTTTACATACTGCATGGTATCATAGATGGCTAATCCGGCGGTTACGGAACCGCCCGGCGAATTGATGTACAGATTAATATCCTTTTCGGTATCCTGCCCGTCCAAAAACAGAAGCTGCGCCACCACCAAATCCGCGGAAAGATCGGTAATTTCACCGTCGAGAAACACAATCCTATCTTTAAGCAGCCGCGAGTAAATATCGTAAGAGCGTTCACCCATCCCCGTTTGTTCAACAACAATGGGGACGAGACTATTCATTTGTTCGTACATCGATTATCCTTTATTTTCCAATATTTCAAGAAAGTCTTTCTTGCTACTCGCTTTGACGGTATTTTCCGCCATCAGGAGCGTAAACAGTTTACTTTCTTTAATATCCGCCTCAAGATAGGACTTCATATTCTCTTGTTCGTAGATTTTTTTGATTTCATCAAGACTCTCTCCTCGATGTTTTGACTGATGTTCAAGTTCCTTCTCAAAATCATCTTCCGTTACTTCAATATTCAAATCCTTCATCAGCGTTTCAATGATAAGCCGTGAGTGGATCGTCCTCGTTGCTTCCGGTCTCCAGAGTTCTTCAAACCCCTCAAGTCCCTTTTCAGATTTCGCAATAGTCTCCTTGATCGAATCAACGGGCATATTTACCTGAAGGGCGAATTGCCGCCACTGAGCATCAAGCTGCATACGAATCATGGATTCGGGAATATCAACGGGCGTATTCTCCATTATTTTTTTCAACAATATGTCTACCTTGACATCTTTCAACCGGTGTTCAAGGTCATGCTCAAGCCGCCCTCTGATGTTGCTCTTGAGCTCGTCTAACGTCTTGAATTTTTCATCAACATCCTGTGCCAACTCATCATCCAGAACGGGCAAGTCTTTTTCTTTTAGTCCGGTAAGCGTAACGCGGATCTTCTTGGTTTTTCCAGCTAACTCCCTATTTTCAAAATCTTCCGCATAGGTTTTTTCAATATCCTTAGTCTCACCTTTTCTCAAACCGATAAGCTCATCATCAAATTTGAACATATTGTGCCCGCTCCCAATGGTAAACACGAAGTCCTCACGCTTCGATCCTTGCTCGATCTCGCCTTCGGCAGTCAATTCGCAGTAGTTTACCGTAGCCACATCGCCCCTTGCAGCTGGAGCGCCATCGGCTTTATCACGAACAACGGCATTCCGCTCCCGTACATCTTCCAGTTCGCGGCTAACATCTTCATCTGTAATGCAGACATCAGGCACCTCAATTTCAAAGCCCTTGTACTGCCCTATTGTAATTTTCGGGAACGCATCGTAGATTACGGTAAAGGTGTAATCTTCGTCAAATTTCAAAGCGGAAGGCTTTCCGTCAAGCGTGGGCGGCGAATAGGCAAGCGGCATATCCTCTTTAAGGAAGGTCTTATCCTGAAAAACGGTCTCTATCGCTTGTTCAATAATATGCCCGGTGATATCGCTTATAAGCGTGTCCCCGAACTTGCGTTCAATCACATTCTTCGGGACTTTCCCTTTTCTGAAACCCGGAATTTGAATGTCTTTACTAAAATTATTCAACATAGTATCATATTCTAATTTAACGTCATCTTTCCCTATAGAAACAACTAGTTTTATCCGGGAATGCTCAAGATGGGTAATTTCTTTTGATATGGTCACGGCTTTCCTCTTGCATATAAAATTTTAGACATGCGTCTTTCAAACATCCTGATGTTTGAAAAAACATTAAAAATTAGTATACATAATTTTGAAAAGAAAGTCAATAGCCGGTGGAGAGACGTCGAAAAAGTAATCGAAAGGAGAGATTTGAGACATTAGGAATCGGATGCCGGCATGGGATTACCCATGAACGAACAAAAAGCGGTAACGCGGGAAATAGAAAAAGCATCAAAAACGCCGCGAACGAGCAGCCCCCGGGCGGTTCCAAGGTACTTGAATCGACAACCATGATTCGAGGGATAACGAGCGAGATACAGGCGAGTTCAAAAGATATGCCGGAGGGAAGCCGTGCCGTGCGAGAGGAAATGGGCCGGTTACGCGCTATTTCCGAAACGGCATCCGAGTGCGGCATAGAGGATACGGCTTCAAAGACGAAGCGCAAAACCGGCGAATCCGCGCAGGCGCTTGATGCAAACGGCGGAAACATCAAGTCTGTGGATCAACGGCTGCGCGGATTCAAGACAAGTTAAAACAGGGCATGGCAACAGGGGTTTGTTCCGCTGAGAACGCCGGTTCACCAGCGTCGCCAAAGTCTTAACAACGCTCAAATCAACCAATTATCAACAGCGGTATTCTTGATTCGTAGCGGGAGCTGCTATCCCGCTGCAAACTCGTTTGCGCATCAGGGCGGGGAGGTTCATTTTTCCAAGGGCGGGAACCGGAAGACTCGCGCCGGCGTGTTTCAGCAGGCGCACGGTATTCGATCATTCTTCGATGCGGTCTCAAACGGCTCGATCCACTCGGATCAAAGACCTTGAGCGCAACGGAGCGAACAAGTTAAAACGTAAATATTTTTCCATAACAAAACATGAGACATGTTTCTAAACCATATTGACAATATTCAAAACCTATCTCATACTTTTACATATTAAACTTTATTAAAAAGCAACAAAAAAGAAAGGAGAAAAGTGTATGAGCTATTTAGTAACTGCGTTTATTGAGCTTATTGTCTTGGCGCCCATAGTATGCATAGTACTGGCGTACATTTTCAAGAAAACCGTAGTACGGACGGTTCTGATACCGTATATTCTGACGACCATAGGCATCATTTTGACGAGTATTGTGGGGGGCTACCGCCGCAGCATGATCGACTCGGTGTGGATTGTCCCCATCCTGGTGGGGTGTATCATGATTTTCATCATGGTTCTGATCAAGAGAGTTGTGCGTCCGCTTCGCGAGGCGGTCAACGTTACGGGCGCTTTGGAGGAGGGCAAGGGCGATTTGACCGTCCGGCTTGGCTACGATAAAGACGATGAAATCGGCGCGGTGAGCCGGCATATCAACGGCTTCTTGGGTACTATTGCGGCGCTTATCGTGGGAATCAGCAAAGAGGCCCAAGAAACTAACCGTAACAGCGATGCATTACGCGCCTCTATGAATAAAATCGCCGAGTCGGCCGCCAACATTGAGGGCATCATCGGCGATATAAACAGGATGATTCAAGAGCAAATCGCGCTCATGAGCTCGACAGCGGACACGGTGCATGATATGAATGAAAATACGGCGCTCCAAAACGACCGTATTGACAGACAGTCTGTTAGCGTGAGCGAGAGTTCCTCCGCGGTCGAGCAAATGACGTCGAACATCAACGCCATCGCGCAAAATTTTGAAAAGAGTTCGACCGAGTTCACCACCCTAAATCAGGAAGTTAAAGACGGGCAAATAGCGGTAACGCGGCTCAAGGACACGGTAACGGCGCTTAATCAACAGTCCGCCGGCGTGTTTGAGGCGAATAAAATCATCCAAACCATCGCGGCGCAGACAAACCTCTTATCTATGAACGCCGCGATTGAAGCGGCGCATGCGGGAGAGTTAGGAGCGGGCTTTGCGGTGGTGTCCGAAGAAATCCGAAAGCTCGCCGAGAATTCCAACGCGCAGTCAAAGATCATCAGCGCGAATATCAAGAGTTTGCAAGAGTCCGTCAATTCCGCAGTCCAAAAGGCGTATGAAACCGGCTTGTCCTTTGAGCATATCTACGCGTCGGCAGACACGGTTGGCGCTATAGAACGGAGTATCAAGAGCGCCATAAACGAGCAGTCGGCAGGCAGTTCGAAGGTTCTCGAATCCACAGCAACGATTCGAGACATAACGGGAGAGATTCTGTCGAGTTCGAGAAACATGCTGGACAGCAGCCAGACGATTCAACAGGAAATGGGCCGGCTGCGCGCCATATCCGAAACGGTGAAAATCTCGGCGCTCAACATAGCGGATAAGGCTTCGGACACGAAACGTAAAATTGACGAATCCTCTCATGTGCTTGATGCGAACATGAAGAGCGTCAAGTCTGTGGAAGAGCGGCTCCACGTATTCAAGACCAGTTAAAACGTGAATTACATTAAAACGTATAATTCATTTAAATTTCTTTCGCGCATATCTCCAGACGTATCTGCATGGAGACAAGGCGGATCAGACCTTCCTGCGCCAATCCCGCGGCTGGTGCCGCCGGAGCTTTCCCGCGCAAAGACATGACGGCGGAGATCGGTCTGCACGCCGTCATCAATCAGGTTATACTGATTCCGCCCTTCATAGACAAAGCCGTCATCTTCGATCTGGTTGCGCATATCGCCGCCTATGGTAAAAAACGAGTAGAGTTCCCCGCCCACGATGTGATCGGTACGCATGGAACTGCCTTTCCCAATGCCAAAATCTTTTTTAGTGTAGGGCTGTCCTTTCTGTAAAACCATTGTTCCTCCAAAAAAA
>JAITAN010000070.1 GCA_031284105.1 Treponema sp.
CCGTTATAGGTTCCGCGCGTTTCGCTATACCTTTTATAAGCTGTTGGACATTCCAGACGTTCAGGGTCATGTGCCGGAAGCGGGGCGGAGACGGCTCCCCGTTCACCGGTTGGCGCGGAGCTTCGGCGCGGTTGGCATTGGCCGCAGCGACCCCACAGTGCATACCTCCCTAACGCGCCCGCGTCTGTTAGGACTCAATTCCGCGCTTTAAGAAGCTCATGGTATATGGACGTATGCGCTCCTTGCTTAAATATCAAAAAATCGCTATGATTTCTCTATCTTTTACATTGAGGTTTATATGGAAATCACTCAGGAATTTATTGATACGCTAAAAGTTGATGAAAACGCGCTGATGAAGCGCATGGCGGAATCGCTCATGATCAATCAGGGGCAGGTCATGGCTGTTGTAGAGCTTTTGAATGAAGGGTCAACCGTACCGTTCATTGCCCGTTATCGCAAAGAAAAGCACGGCAGCCTTGACGAAGTACAAGTACGGAACATAGAACACGGCTACAATTCGGGTAAAAATCTTGAAGAGCGGCGCATTGAGATCGTCAGGCTCATTTTTGAGCAGGGAAAACTCACCGAACCCCTCTACGGCAACATTGCCAAAGCCCTGACGCTTGCGGAACTGGAAGACATATACGCGCCGTATAAGAGAAAGAAAAAAACCCGCGGTATGGCGGCCGTTGAGAAAGGACTCGAACCCCTTGCGGATGCCATGCTTGAGCTTGAAACGGAACGGCTTGTGGCTAAAGCCGCAGAATTTGTGAAAAACGATGCGGACCATCCCGAACTCATCGTGGCGTCCGTTGAAGACGCCTTGCAAGGCGCTATGGATATTATCGCGGAACGGGTGTCTCAAGAGCCGGAAAACCGCGCCGCGGTCAAGGCGTTTTACATTGCGGACGGTACGATCATCGTCAAGGCTTCGCAGAAGCCCGGCGTGGGAGATGAGGACGCGAAAAAAACATCCGCCTATCAGATGTACTGGGATTACACCGAAAAACTTTCCCGTATAAAGCCCCACCGGATTATGGCGATAAACCGAGGCGAACGTGAAAAGGTACTCGAAACGCATGTTGATATTGATGAAATTACCGCTGTCGGTATGCTGCAAAAGAAGTACCGTATTCATAACGAGTACCATAAAACCTCCATAGAGGACGGTCTTAAACGGCTCCTATCCCCGGCCGTGATTCGGGAAATCCGGGGCGATCAGGGGGATACGGCAGATGACCACAGTATTTCCGTGTTCAGTACGAATCTCAAGAATCTGCTCATGCAGCAGCCGATTAAAGGCACCCGCGTATTGGGCATTGATCCGGGAATCCGCACCGGTACAAAATGCGCGTGCCTTGACGATACGGGCAAATTCCTTCATTACTTCACGTTTATGAACAATCAGACCGGCACGGCAAAGGCGCTGATCCTGAAAAACCTGAAAGAATACCATATTCAGCTTGTCGCGGTAGGCGGCGGGACCGGCACGAAAGAGGCGCAGGAATTGGTAACGCAGGTTATTTCCGAGAACGGACTCGACGTGCTTTATACGGTGGTCGATGAAGACGGCGCGTCCGTATATTCGGCAAGCGATATCGCCCGCGAGGAATTCCCCGATCTTGATCTGACTATCCGCGGCGCTATCTCCATCGGCAGACGTTTGCAAGACCCGCTTGCCGAGTTGGTGAAAATCGATCCGAAATCTATCGGCGTGGGACTGTACCAGCATGACGTCAACCAGAAAAAACTCGCCGATACCCTTGACGAGGTGGTTTCCAGCGTGGTGAACAATGTCGGCGTCAACCTGAACACCGCAAGCGTCTCGCTTCTCAAATACGTTTCCGGCATAAACGCAAGCCTTGCCAAAAAAATCGTGAAGTACCGTGATGAAAAGGGCAAGATTACAAGCCGCAATGAACTGAACGGTATTCAGGGCATGGGACCGAAAACGTTTGAGCAATGCGCCGGATTCCTCAAAATACCGGAAAGCGTAGAGCCGCTTGATAATACGTGGGTTCATCCGGAAAACTACGCCATTGCCCGTACCATTCGGGAAACCATTACCGTAACCGGCGGCATCGGCTCCGAGACAACGAACTCTCTGAAAGAGCGCTTCGGCATTGGAGACGCTACCATCAACGACATTGTTGATGAACTCAAAAAGCCGGGACGCGATCCGCGGGAAGGGTATCCCAAGCCTATCATGCGATCAGGCGTGGTTACATTTGAAGACCTCAAAGAAGGTATGGCGGTTACCGGCAAAATTAAAAATGTGGTTGACTTCGGGGCGTTTGTCGATGTCGGTATAAAAGAGATGGCGCTCGTCCATATTTCCGAATTAAGCGATCATTTTGTCCAGAACCCGATGGACGTCGTGAAAGTAGGCGAGGTATACGAGTTCCGTATCATCGCGCTGGATGCGGACAGGCGGCGTATTCGACTGTCCCGCCGTAGCGGGCAATCCGCGGCCGACGGCGCGGCAGACGGCAAGAAGCGGAGCGTTATGGCGAAGAAAACAGATAGAACATCTAATACGAGTGTGCGGATTGCCGTTCCAAGCGGTTCCGGCGCGTCCGCAAGACCCGAACCGCCGCGTTCCCTTCGCCATGACCCCCATGATGACGGCACTATGTATAACCCGTTCGCCGCCGCATTCCAGACGAAGAAAAGCGATTAGGGCGCCATCCTATGCCGTATTATGAGGCCGCGCGAACAATGGGAAATAAAGGCGGAGGCGTTATGAAGACGAAAGATACTGGGTTTAGCGGTTGTTATCCACGCATTAGGGTGCGTTCACACTGCATAAAGCGATTACAAATACAGGACAGATAGATAAAAGCCGTAAAGATGCGCTTTGACCGTTTCGGATGCGATGGCGTCCTTATCGAGGGCGGCAGCCTCCTTATCGCGCGCGGTAGCGTCCTTATCGGAGGCGATGGCGTTCTTATCGAGGGCGGCAGCGTCCTTATCGCCTGCGGCAGCGTTCTTGCCGGAGGCGATGGCGTTCTTACTGAGGGCGGCAGCGTCCTTATCGGAGGCGATGGCGTCCTTACTGAGGGCGGCCGCCTCTTTATCGCCTGCGGCAGCGTTCTTATCGCACGTGGTAGCGTTCTTATCGAGGGCGATAGTCTCTTTATCGCACGCGGTAGCGTTCTTATCGCCTCCGGCAGCGTCCTTATCGAGAGCGATAGTCTCTTTATCGCCCGCGGCAGCGTCCTTATCGCAGGCGATGGCGTTCTTATCGCCCGCGGCAGCGTTCTTACCGGATGCGATGGCGTTCTTATCGAGGGCGGCAGCGTCTTTATCGCCTGCGGTAGCGTTCTTAAAAGAAAGAGGGCTGATTCATTAGTTCGCTCTCTTTACATAAAATATACATATAAGTTTGATGGCAGCGCTGACGAAAGAGCAGCAAATATGAAAGGAAAAATAGCCGCGCATGAATCTTATACAAGAGAAAAGCCTCGTTATCTACAAAAATAAGCCTGCCGTGATAATTGAAGCGGCCGAAAAAATAATCATATCCGTTGCGGGTGGGGATAAAGTCAAAGTCCGCGAAAAGGACATAGAACTCATCCACCCGGGACCCTGCGCGTTAGCCGAGTTTACTGAATTGCCGAAAGGCGATGTGCGCGGTATGTGGGAACTTCTGGAAGGCGAAAAAATTACGTTCAAAGAACTCGCGGAACTCATATACGATGAATACTCGCCAAGAACTGCCTTTGCCTTGTATATGGAACTGCTTGACGGATTTTACTTTTCAGGAAATTCGGTTGAGATCAAAATTCATACGCCGGAAGAAGTCGGTATGGAAGAAAAGAGGCGGAACGAAAAACAAAAAGGACAGGCTGAACGGGATGCGTTTCTTGAGCGTTTCAGGACAAAAACCCTCGTGTTTCCTGACGATAAGAAATTTTTGCAAGATGTTGAAGCCCTTGCCTATGGACAAACCGCCAAGAGCCGTACCCTAAAAGACCTAAATAAGCCGGAAACACCGGAAGAAGCCCATAGAGTCCTCCTTGATTCGGGGGCGTGGACTCTGTTTGTAAATCCGTACCCCCAAAGGAACGGCTGTTCTTTTATCTCCGCGCAGATTCCTGTTTCCCCGCCGCCCGAAGAAGCGCGCGTTGATCTCACCCATCTGTCAAGTTTCGCCATTGATAATGCGTGGTCAACGGACCCTGACGATGCCGTATCCATAGAAGGCAACGCCCTCTTTGTGCATATAGCGGATCCTGCCGCGTCAATCGCACCGGACAGTCCCGCAGATAAGGAAGCGCGCGGGCGGGGCGCTACGCTATACCTCCCGGAAGGCGCGAGCCGTATGATCTGTGAGGAGAGCCTTCCTCTCTTCGCGCTGGGCTACCGCAGTCATGATACGCCGGAAATTTCGCCCGCGCTCACCTTCAAGATAATACTAAACAGCGATTTTTCTATTGCGGCTACCGAAGTTTTTCTCTCGTGGGTGAGCGTTACTCGTCTGACATACGAAGAGGCCGATGAAAGAGCCGTTTCCCCTGAATTTGCGGCTCTATTAGCGCCGCTGTTTGTCTTTGCGGAAGCCAATTTCAAACGGAGGCAGCAAAACGGCGCTGTTTTTATAGACCTTCCCGAAGTACATATCTCGGTTTGTGAAGAAAATGTTTCCATAGGACGGATCAAACCCTCGCGTGCGGCGTTTATGGTACAGGAATGTATGCTGATAGCGGGTGAAGCAGCGGCGCGGTGGGTTATGCAGCGTAAAATTCCCTTCCCTTTTGTGAGTCAGGACGCGGGTGAGCTTCCGAAAAATCCGTTGCCGGGACTTGCCGGCTCCTATCAGCTTCGCCGTTGTATGCGGCCTCGCACGCTTTCCACAAAGCCCGCGGCTCACTTCGGGCTTGGACTTGCCGTGTATACGCAAGTTACCAGCCCGCTGCGGCGTTACACCGATCTTCTGGCGCACCAGCAAATCCGCTTGTTTTTGCGGGGCGAAAAGCCGCTCTCGGAAGAAGATGTCCTGATGAGGCTTGCCGCGTCAGACGCTGCAGCGCTTGCTGCGGTTCATGCGGAACGGGCATCTCGCGCGCATTGGACTGCGGTATATCTTTTTGATAAAAAAAATTCCGTGTGGGAAGGAATAGCAATGGAGAAAAAAGGTAATAAATCGGTCGTCTTAATCCCCGATTTAGGCATAGAAACGCAGGTAATTATGTGTTTGGAGCCTGAACCAAATGAAAAAACACGCTTGTTCCTTTCATCCGTCAAGATACCAACAGGAGAAATTTTGTTTAATCAGTGAAAAATTCCTATTTGCCCTCTTGACGTTCTTTGAATTCTATATAAGAATAGTGATATGAGTGATTATCTTGACCCTAATAATGAGGAACTTCTCAAAGACTTTTTTAGCGAAGCTCAAATGCAGGTTGACACATTAGAACAAAATATTCTAGTTATCGAAACCGAAGGCGCTAATAAAGATGCGGTTGATGAAATTTTTCGTGCCGCTCATACTTTGAAAGGCGGTTCCGCAACCGTTGAATTTATGGAGCTTTCTCATTTTACCCACATGGTTGAAGACGTGCTTGATGCTATCCGGTCTGATCAGCTTCAGGTCAATGAAGATGTTGTCGATACGCTCCTCACCGGTATTGATGTTATCAAAGCGATGCTCGAACAGCGAATGAATGGTTCCGTATATCAGGAAAACACCGCAACCATAGAAGAAAAGCTTGAAGCTCTGATACCCAAAAGCAAAAAAGGAGGGGCAAAGCCGCAACCGGCGCCCGCTCCGGTTGCTGTTCCTGCGCCTACAGTTCCGGCCGTTCGCGCTGTTGCAAGTAAGAACACTACCGCGCTTACAGAGGAAGAGCTTAATGAACTCAAGGATTCTACAGAAGGAGGTCTTTCGATCTTCCGTGTTTCCGTTAAATTTGATGAAAACAGCCTGATGAACACGGTAGGCGGTATTCAGGTATATGCAGCGCTTAAAGGCGATGGCACCATTCTGAAGACCGTGCCGGAATTTGAAGCCCTTTACGAGGATAACTTCTTTCCGGTTGTTGATTATTATGTCTCAACCGATAGAAAGCCCGATGAACTGAAACGTCACGTTGTCCTTCCTGATGTAAGTCTTGGTGCCGAAGTTACTAATATTAGCGATCTTATGCTCGCAGAAAAAGCGAAGACGGTGTCTGCGCCCAAACCGGCGGCGATAGCGCCGGTACAACAGGCAGCCGCGCCGGTAGCGGCAGCTTCTGTTCCGACCGCCCAACCGGCTGCATCGACTCCGGCGGCATTGAACGCAACGCAGACCGGCGCGGCTGCGGATGCGAAAAAAGCCGGCAAGGAGGCGGGGTCCATACTTCGTGTTGATTCTAAACGTATTGATGACTTGCTAAACCTTGTTTCCGAAACGGTCATCACCAAGGCGACATTCAACCAGATCAATAATCAGTTCAACGATCTCCTTACGGAACTGCACACGCTGGAAGGTACGTACCGCGATAAGATCAAGACTCTCTTCGATAAATTGCCGGATTACCTTGAAAGTATACAACAAGGCGGAAAAACCATTAAAGATATTCGCAAGGAAATTAGTGAAGAATACGGCGATATGTTTACCTTGTTTGATGGTTTTGAAACTTCGGTCAAAAATAACATTGCCAAATTCCGTTCAACATCCCAAAATCTTGGACGTATTACCGGGGAATTGCAGGAAGGCGTCATGCGGATACGCATGGTTCCCATCAGTCAGATATTCAGCCGGTTCCCGCGTCTTGTACGCGATCTTTCCAAGTCCCTCAACAAAAAGATCAACTTGGTTATTGAGGGTGAAGAGACCGAGCTTGACAAGTCAGTTGTTGAGGATCTCCTTGACCCAATTATGCACTCGGTACGTAACTCATTAGATCACGGTATCGAAGCGCCCGCGGAACGCAAGGCGGCAGGTAAACCCGAAGAAGGCATGGTACTCCTCAAGGCAACCAATGAAGGCAACATGATTGTTATCGAAATTGCCGATGATGGAAAAGGTATTGATGTTGAGGGAGTCAAGGCGAAAGCCATTGAGAAAGGGCTTATCAATCCAAACAAAGTTTTGAGCGATGTAGAGGCCTTTAATCTGATCTTTGAACCAGGGTTCTCTACGGCAAAGTCCATTACCTCCATATCGGGACGCGGGGTGGGGCTTGATGTGGTACGCCGTTCTATTGAAAAACTCAACGGTACTGTAACGGTTAATTCTGAACGCGGTAAGGGCACCAAGTTCACCATCAAACTGCCGCTCACACTGGCTATTATTCAGGGACTCTTGGTACGTGTCGGTTCGGAAATTTACTCGATTCCCATTACGAGCGTTATTGAGAGTCTGCGTATAAAACCCGAAGATATCAAGATGATCGATAATTATGAAGTATTTAACATTCGTAATGATGTGGTATCATTGCTCCGATTGAACCGGCTCTTCGGTATCAGAACCGAAGAAAAACAAGAATACAACTTCATCGTCATTGTTGGTACGGCGGAAAAAAAGATGGGTTTTATGGTGGATAGCCTCATTGGTGAAGAAGACGTAGTTATCAAGCCGCTGCGCGATCAGTTTACCAATTCGCCCGGTATTGCCGGTGCGTCTATACTGGGAGACGGTTCCGTTTCGCTCATCATTGACGTTAGTCAGCTTCTGGAGCTTGGATTGCGCAAGGAAATGGAACAGCGGCAGATACGTGAAGCGTCGATGCGGTAAAGAAAAGAGGGTGTTATGGCAGCAACAGAAATTAAAGATTTAGCAAAAGTAAATGCCGACTTGCAACTCCAAAAAGAGCGGGTTGAAACGGTAGATTTTAAGATTATAACCTTTTCACTCGGTGGAAAAGATTACGGCGTTGATATTATGAATGTCAAGGAGATCGCAAAAGCCGATAAATTTACCTACGTGCCGAATGCGGCTTCCTTTGTCAAAGGTGTGTACAATCTTCGGGGCGACATTATTCCGATTATAGATTTGCGCTCGTTTTTCCACCTGCCTGTGGAGAAGAAAAGCGATGGACTTGAAAACATGCTTATTCTCCGCATCGAAGACAGGGTATATGGGACGGTTGTTGATAAGATCGATAAGGTAATTGGTATCAATTCATCTTCTGTACAGCCGCCACATCCCATATTTGGGGATATTAACATCAAGTACATCAACGGAGTTGTGGAGAAAGACGGGAATCTCTATGTTATTCTTGATGTTATTCGTATTTTCAGCCAACACGAAGACGACAAGCAAAAAGTGCGAATGCAGGAAAACACGACCGATAACTTTGTTCCTCCGGCAGCTTCTGTAACGCAGAATCCTGAACAAAAGGCGGTGGCGGCTGATACGGCGCTTGGTTTTATCAAAGAAAGCCTTGCTGCCTTGAAACATTTTTACGCAAGCGGTATAAATGATATGTGGGTACACAGACGTTTTATTGACTGGAATGCAACTCACGTAGAATCAGATATCCAGCTTAGAAATGCTTCAGATGCGGAAGAATTTTTGGCTGATTTTTCATCTCCTTGTACGAATATGTTTTGGGATGACGAATACGCCGATATGATTAAAAATACCCTGCCTGATATGCCATCGAACAGCATTCAGGTGTGGAATCCCGGATGCGGTAAGGGATATGAAACGTATTCATTTGCATGTGTACTTAGAAATCGCTACCCCGATGCGCGTATCAAGATTTGGGCGAGTGATAACGATATTTTAGCTATATCTAATGCTCCTAATATGAGCTTTGACTTAAACGAGGTGCCGGAATACTGCCGTTCTTTTATGTCTAATGGAAAAAATGGTTATGTTTTCAAGCCGATAATCAAGGATTCAATTGTTTTTGAATATCATGATATTGTAAACGAGATGCAGTTACCGGAGTTGGATATTATTTTAATGCGTGATCTTTTATCGCATCTGCCTGTGCCGGGTCAAGATAAACAGGTTGCCTATTTTAGCGAAAAACTTAAAAAGAATGGCGTGGTTATTTTGGGTAAAAATGAGACCATATCTGATAATTGGCGGTCTATTGGTCAGACTCCCGTTTCCGCATTTATGTGCAATGAATAGGGAGTAACTTAAAGGTATTTTCATTAGCGCGTTGCGTTAATGCTTGATAAATAAGTGGCGGTATTGCCGCTTGTAAATAGGAGTTTGTATGAGAGTTGAATATATTAATCCTTTTGTCGAAGCAGCTTTTAACGTTCTCAAAGAAGTTCTCAACATGATGGGGGGAGATTTTATCGATGTTAAACGGGGCGATCTTTACTTGAAGTCATCGAATATGTCCATCATGGGCGTTGCGGCTTTGGTTGGCTTGGCAGGTGATGTGGAAGGGCGTGTGCTTTTTGATATGTCCAAACAGACGGCTTTGGTTGTTGCCGGCAGCATGAACGGTGAAGAGTTTGCTACCATTGATGATATGGTTAAAGCTACCATTACCGAACTTGCAAACATGATTACCGCGCAAGCTGTTACTAAGTTGCACGATTTGGGATATAAGTTTGATCTTACACCGCCCGCTCTTTTTACCGGTGAAAATATGGAAATCTCGAATAACCTTGATATTGAAGCGTTGATCGTTCCTATGGAGTTGGGAGAGAAGGGCGCCGGTGGAAAGATCGAAATTAACGTTGTTATCCGAGAGCGTTCCTAATTAACTGTCAGCCCTGAGGGGTTGACAGTTAATTGTATCTTTTGTATATTACTATTATTCATGGGCGGTTAGCTCAGTTGGTTAGAGTGTCGGTATGACACGCCGAAGGTCACAAGTTCGATTCTTGTACCGCCCATAAATTTTTGTACTATTTGGTATCGTAATTATATTCTTATATGTCTTTGCGGGTCATTCGCCCGAATTAAAAGCAGAGGGTAATTCCATCGCCCGCTTTAATGATGCCGGATATATCTGTAACTTTACCGCAAAATGATTGTCCCCCCTGATTCAGTCTCGCCAACTCCGGCTTCACATACCCATATATTGACGCAACCTTTCATACCGCAGCTTGCCGCTGCCGTTCACCGCCGGTAACGCCGCCGGCAGCTTGCGCCCCGTCTTATTCGTTCACCGCTTCTCTCCGCCGCGAGATGCGCTTCTCGTTGATAAGAGATGCGCATCTCATTGACATGAGATGCGCTCCTCAAATGTACCGCGCAGAGGGGGAGGTTAATGAAGAAGACTCCCCGGAACTCTGCTCCGGGGTATTAAACCAAAAGGGGGCCGCGCCCTAATCATTTACCGACGATGGTTTACTTTTTATCATTCATCCTTAATAAATACCTCATATATTTCTTTCAACTTGACAAGATACAAAAACATAGTATATTGTATAAGAAAATATACCAAGAAATAGGACTTTAATTGTTTCAGATAGAAAAAATAAGGAGAACTGGAAGTATATGGATGAAAAAACATCACGCACTTCCAAAAAACGCTTCCAAAAAAGGAGATTTTTATGGATGAGAACGTAAGACAGGCGATTGTTGATGGAAGAACCTCCCTCGGTATCGAACTCGGTTCCACCCGTATCAAAGCGGCGCTGATCGATGACCGGTATGCGCCTATCGCGGCGGGCAGCCATGATTGGGAAAACCGGCTCGTAGACGGCGTATGGACGTACCGTATTGAAGACGTGTGGAGCGGGATTCAAGATAGTTTCCATAAACTGGCGGCTGACGTGCGGAGCAGGTATGGCGTACCGCTTACTACGGTTGGAGCAATCGGCGTTTCCGCTATGATGCACGGATATCTCGTATTCGGCAAGGATGAGAAGCAGCTTGTTCCATTCCGTACGTGGCGCAATACCATGACGGAACAGGCGGCTGCGGAACTTACCCGCGTGTTTCAATTCAATATTCCCCAGCGGTGGAGTATAGCCCATCTGTATCAGGCGGCGTTGAACAACGAGGAACACGTAAAAGACGTTTCGTTTATGACCACGCTTGCCGGTTATGTGCATTGGAGATTGACCGGTGAGAACGTTACCGGCGTAGGCGATGCGTCCGGTATGTTCCCCATCGACAGCGCGGCGAATACCTATAACCGGCGGATGGCGGAGCGGTTTAATGCGCTCATCAAGGGATTAGGGCGGAACCTTGAGGATATGCTGCCCCGCGTCTTAACCGCCGGGGAGAACGCCGGTTTCCTTACCGAAGAAGGCGCAAAGCTGCTCGATCCTTCCGGTCTCCTGCAAGCGGGGACTCCGTTTTGTCCGCCTGAAGGAGACGCCGGAACAGGCATGGTTGCGACAAACAGCGTGGCCGAGCGTACCGGCAATGTTTCCGCCGGCACCTCGGTATTCGCAATGATCGTGCTGGAGAAAGAGCTGTCAAAGGTGTGGACGGAGATCGACATAGTTACTACGCCCGAGGGGAAACCCGTTGCGATGGTACACTGCAACAACTGTACGTCCGATCTTGACGCATGGATACATCTTTTCAGGGAACTGACCGGGCTTTTCGGTGTGAAAATAGACAAACCCGCTTTTTATGACGCGCTCTATTACGAGGCGCTGGAAGGCGACGCGGATTGCGGCGGTCTCCTCTCGTATAACTACTACGGCGGCGAACCCATTACGGGTTTGGATCAGGGGCGTCCTTTGTTCGTACGTACGCCGGACAGCGCGTTCACTTTGGCGAATTTCATGCGTACCCTTTTGTTTTCCGCAATGGCTACATTGAAACTAGGCATGGATATTCTCACCGGAAAAGAGCGGGTTCGCCTTGAGCGGCTTTTAGGGCATGGCGGTTTGTTCAAAACAAAAGGCGTGGGGCAGCGGCTCATGTCCGCGGCGCTGGACGTTCCGGTTGCCGTGATGGATTCGGCCGGTGAAGGCGGCGCATGGGGCATCGCGCTTCTTGCCGCGTATATGCGGCTTAAACAGGAAGGAGAGACGCTGGAGCGGTTTCTTGCGGAAAAAGTCTTTGCCGGAAACGCGGGCGTTTGCGTGGAACCCGATGCTCAAGACGTGAAAGGTTTTGAACTAGTCATGGAACGCTACACGAAAGGGCTTGCCAT
>JAITAN010000072.1 GCA_031284105.1 Treponema sp.
GCGCAAAGGCGCCGGAGCCGGTTCCAAAAGGCCGGATTTTGAAACTGCCTCGTAGGTAAAAATAGGTAAAAAATATAGCATAAAGAATAGAAAAATGGTATAGTACCGCCATGCGTAAAATTACCCTATGTATATTGAGCGTTCTGTTGTGCGGCTTCCAGAGCGGGACTGTCCGGCTGGCCGCGCAAACGGCGGCGTTCCCGAATTTCAATCCCGATCCTGAGGCGTTGCGCTATGCCGCCTTGCAAGAGCCGTATTCATGGCAGGATTTAAGCGGCATGGCGCTATGGGCTTCCGGCGTACAGAACCGGGACGCCTATTTGTCCCGCATTGCGGGCGCGGTTAGAACCTTGCAAAACGCGCCGGATTTGCCGGTTGACGCCGGAGCGCGCGGCGAATACGTCCTCGCCTTTATGCACGGCGCCTACCTTAAACGGTATGCGGAAGATCAGACCCTGCTGAGCGCGCTGCTTGACAACGGTACCTTTAACTGCGTGTCGTCCGCGGTGTTTTACACGATCCTTGCGGTCGCCGTTGATCTTGACGTGGGCGCGGTCATCACGCACGATCACGCCTTTGCAACCGTAAACACCGGCGACCGGGGCCGCGCGAACAACGCGGCGCTTATTGACGTGGAAACAACGAACAAATACGGCTTTGACCCGGGAACAAAAATCGAATTCCGAAATGAATTCGGCAAGGTTACCGGTTACGCCTATACGGATCAAGCGGACTATAGGGATCGCGCGGTCATCAGTCAACTGGAACTCGTTTCCCTCATACTGGCGAACCGCATTGCGTATATGGAACGGCAAAACCGTTATACCGCGGCGATTCCCCTCATGGCAAACTCGACTGCCCTGCTTTCAATGCGCCGCGAGAGAACCGCCTCGCCTTTTTTCACGGATCATCAGGAAAGTTTGAGAATATGTCTTATCAATTTCGGCAAAGACCTTGAAAGAGCCGGCAAATACGATACGGCGCTTCAATATATCGCTATGCTTCAAACCCGTTATCCGGAGGATCCGGAACTTGCCGAATTAACCGGTATCGTTGTATACAACGCGGTGGTAACGTATTTACGGCAAAGGCGCGTAACCGAAGCGTGGAATTACCTTACCGGCCATAAACAGCTTATCACTCAGGATCACTTCACGTCATTAAGCGCGCACATACGCGCCGGTGAACTGACGGACTTGGTAAACTCTTTGGAAACTTCGGCGGACGCCGAATACGTACTGTCGCTTCTCCATGATCAGGCGCTGATTTCCCTCATTGGAGAACAAAAGGCCATCGAGATACGAAACGCCGTTCTCAATCAAGAGGCTGTTTTTATATCACGGGAACAAGGTCTTGCGGCGGCGATTCAATTCACGGAAGCAGTTCTCGCAATGTACGGGCGGATCCCCGTGCTGGAGCAAAATCTAAACGTGTTCTGCAGTAACTATGCGGGCGAACTGCATAATAACTTTGTTACGCTGTGGAACAGCGGACGGAAAAATGAAGCCGGGGCTTTTGTGCGGGAGGCGCTCAAGAAATTCCCCCAAAGCAGGCTTTTGCTCAATGATTTGAAGATTGCGGAAAACAGGTAGGCGGCGTCTTTACGAGGCGTCCGCGTTTTGTACCGGTTTACGAGTGTTCCCTTTCCTTCACCCTTCGCTCCGCCTCATCCTTCAACAGCCGCTTCGCCGCCGATTTGCCCTCCCGGTAAGCCGCCCGCTTCTCCAAAAAGCCGTCAATCGCGCTCACCGTGGCCGCGCACTCCCCCGCGTCCCAGCCGTAAGCCGTCTGCTTCGCGGCGTCGGAAAGGTACTCCTTCCAAATCACCGCGTGATCCGCCAAATCCTGCTCCCGTGCGGGGAACCAGTATCCGCTCATAAAAACCCCCTCGCCGCCGTGCGCTTTCCGCGCCTGCGCGGCCCCTCCGCAGACATCTTTTGCCTTGCTCCCCGCCCTACTCCGGCGGCGTCAGACCCGCAAGCGGGTCTGCGCGTAAACAGGCCTGTTATGCGAAGTTTGGGCGTTTTACGCTGATTCATAACTATCTTTTAATAATTCTAATATTATTGGTTCTTTCATTTCTGTCTTTGGAAGATTAAAGCCCATTGGATTTGAGCCTCCATTATATTTAAATGCCCACGATAATTCAATTCCAACAGTTTCTAATTTTTCCTGCCATTTTCTGAAACGCTCTGATGGTTCATCTGATGTACCAGTTCCATCATCGGGTAAATAAACATAGAAACCATCTGAGCGTGGCCACATCGGAAGCCAGGCTCTCCTGCCTTTTTTCAAAGAAATATAACTTTGTGCAGTATAATCGATTCGAGAGGTGCCTACATTTTTTTCACAATAATCAAACATTTCCTTTACAGTTTCCACAAATGAATCACCATGATTTTGTTCTTTCCACCAATTTTCGTCTTTTGGCGCGTTTACTTTTCCAATTGAAATAATGCCATTATTATTTCCAGTCTCTATTACATCGTCGGGTTGTGCAATAATTTCTGCTTTACAGGTAATAATTTTTTCATCACCATATGATAATTGTAACGTCTGTATTTCAATACCAATAAACGGCAAAAACTGAGGCAATGTTTCAATTAAGGTTTTATACCGTCCTTGAAGGTCTTCGGCAACTAAAACCGCATAATGTAAGGAATTAGGGTTTTTTGCTCTTTCTCTTGCCCAATAATCTAAAGTTCTAAAACCATGATCCGAATCACATTCGCCTAACATAACTTCTATTTCATAATATGTATTCATCGGTTTATCGTAACCCAATAGACTTGTTTAATAAGCCCTTAAACTTTTCTGTCATAATTTATAACACCACAAATCAAGGCCGTTCTTATCGAATGCCTATTACGGCAATGTCCCCGATAAGGATATGCCATGCTTTTGAACGTCTTTATTTTGCCGTTGATATGTTCTATGACGACACGCCTCACGGCAAGTCTTTTATTATATGCTTTTTCTT
>JAITAN010000075.1 GCA_031284105.1 Treponema sp.
TTTTTCTTGTCCGTTTGCCATGGACGGCAAACGGGTATTTTGCTTCTATGTCCTTATTGCAATATCCGCTACATTATTTGGTTCAAACGTTTCTTTAAATATCTCGTAGCACTTTTTCCGTTCTTCTTCATTTGTTTTCTTATCCAATATTTGCTGATAAAATTCATAAACACCTTGTTATCCTTTCATACCGGTAATATTTTATTAACTCTTTGTCAATTTCTATTCCTTTTTATTATTCCATTTATTTATTTCCAATACCTCCGCCTATAAACATTAATCCTTTTATTTTCTGGTAATGTTTTCTAAATAACTAATCATTTCCAGTAATGTGTTTTCGTTATTTCTTAGTAGATACAAGAAATTCATAATTACAGAATTATCATATTCTGTTTTTACTATCCAGTAAATATCTCTTTACATTTTCACTATATTTCTGATTGTATCTTTCCACGGGAATTAGGTCTTTATATTTATTCGGTAAATCTATTGAATGAAAAGTATGCGTAAATTCTACAAAATGGAATCGCCGGACTTGATTCGGTAAAATATTCAGAACGTATTCTTAAGAGAAATGTATTTCGGCTGTTGGAAAACAATTTATATACGGCCGTATTTTGATCAAAACAGATATTCAGTTCTTCCTCATGGGAAATTGAGAATTCGTATTCCTTCTTAATAATTTCCGTGTTAATTTTTATAATTTATTTATACATTATTGCTTATAATTCTGTCAATAATTTTTATTATACGCCGCGGATGTGGTGCATTTTCATTTAGAAAAAATGGCACATACCTACGGGTATATACGCGCTCTTTCGTATACACCGCCCTGATATGGGGTATATTTTGACGAAAAGGGTTGCGAATACCGAGGGATCCGCGGTGAGCGGCGTGGGTGTAACGCTTCTTTATCATCCACACCCGTACGACCTTGCGCCGCCCGTACCGTCCGGAGCGTGCGATTAAAACCGCGCAATATCACGGGCGCCTGCCACTTCTTTCCATATCAAATTCCGTGCTTCAGGCGCCTCATCCGCATATTCGACCGCTTCTTCAAGAAGCGGCAGGGCCGCGGCAAGAGCGGCATCATCCTTTGCGTACACCGCCATCACACACTCCCCAGCCGTAACCGCGCAGCCGTGTTTCTTGTGAAAATGTACGCCGGCAACCGGACTTACCTCGTCTTCGCTACGGTCGCGCCCAACGCCAAGCCGCACGCCCGCGCGTCCGATCTTCAAGGCATCTATGCGGGCGATATACCCGCTGCGCGCCGCACGGATGTCTGCACGGTATTCGGAGCGGTAGTTTCCGAGCATGGAGAGGAATTGCCGTGCATTGCCGCCCTGACTTTCAATATTATCTAAAAAGAGCCGCCGGGGTTTACCGTTGGCTATGGCGTCTTCACAGAGCGCGCGTCCTTCATCGGCGGTACCCGCCTTTCCGCCAAGCACGGCCATGCGTGCGGCGAGCGCAAGACTCACATTCATAAGATCATCCGGTCCATTGCCCTCAAGACAGGCAAAACTCTCCTCAACCTCAAGAAAGTTACCTGCCATGTTTCCAAGCGGCTCGTCCATATCGGTAAGAAGCGCGACAATGCGCTTGCCCATAGCGGCGCCGGTATCAACGAGGGACCGGGCAAGCGCGTCCGCATCATCTTTTTGCTTCATAAACGCGCCGGAACCGTACTTCACATCCAAAACAAGCGCGTCCGCTCCTTCCGCTGCCTTTTTGGAAAGGATACTTGCGGTGATAAGCGGAATGGATTCTACGGTACCGGTAACATCGCGGAGCGCATACAGGAGCCTGTCCGCGGGCGCAATATCCTTTGTCTGCCCGGTCATGGCAAAACCGTCCTTTGCAAGAATACGCCGGAATTCCTGTGCGGACAGATCCGTTCTATACCCCGGAATGGCGTCCAGTTTGTCGAGCGTACCGCCCGTATGCCCCAACGCGCGCCCGGACATCATAGGGTCTTTCACGCCGAGGCTTGCAATAACAGGCGCAATAATAAGACTTGTTTTGTCCCCTACTCCGCCGGTTGAATGTTTGTCTATGAATGGTCCCGGAATTCCGGACAGATCCATCACCGCACCCGACTTCAGCATCGCTTCGGTAAGAAACGCGGTTTCTTCCGCGGTCATGCCCTTAAAGAACACGGCCATCGCCCACGCGGCCATTTGGTAACCGGGGATCCCGCCCGCCGTATACCCATTGATGAGATACGCGATCTCATCACGGGATAAAACCGCACCGTCTCTCTTACGTGTAATGACGTCTACCGCACGCACGGTACGCTTCCTTTAACCATTTTTTCCCTCTCTTCCCTTTCTTCCCTCTCTTCCCTAATCTGTACCCTTCGTATTTTACCGCTGATGGTTTTCGGCAATTCCGAAACAAATTCAATAATACGCGGGTACTTATACGGCGCGGTAATCTTCTTCACATGTTCCTGCAGCTCCGTCTTGAGCGCGTTTGAAGGCTCATATCCCTTGGTAAGAATAATAGTCGCCTTAACCACGGCGCCCCGATCCGGATCGGGTACGCCGGTAATGGCGCACTCAAGTACAGCCGGGTGTTCCATGAGCGCGCTTTCCACCTCAAACGGACCGATACGGTATCCGGAGCTTTTGATTAGATCATCCGCGCGTCCGACAAACCAGAGATAGCCGTCCTCGTCCTGCCACGCCATATCGCCCGTGTAATATACGTCATCACGCCACACGCCGCGGGTAAGCTCCTCATCGCGGTAATAGCCGCCAAATATGCCCACGGGTTTTTTCTTTCCGGTGCGGACAACAAGCTGTCCTTCCTCGCCCATATCGCAGGGACTGCCGTCATCCCTCACCAGACTAATATCGTACCACGGTGAAGGTTTGCCCATTGATCCCGGCTTCGGCGCAAACCACGGAAACGAACAGATCGCAACCGTCAACTCGGTCTGCCCATACGCCTCGCGGAGCTGCAGTCCGGTACCGGCTTTCCATTGCTCGTAAATTTCAGGATTCAGCGGTTCACCGGCAACGGAACAGTGTTTGAGATACGAGAAATCGTAGCGGGCAAGGTTCTCTTTTATGAAAAAGCGGTACACCGTAGGCGGCGCGCAGAAACTCGTTACTCTGTACCGTGTAATGACGTCGAGCATGGCGGGCGGCACGAACCGATCATAATCGTAGACAAACACCGCGGACCCGCACAGCCACTGACCGTACATTTTGCCCCATGCGGCTTTTGCCCAGCCTGTGTCGGCAACCGTAAGATGAAGCCCGCCTTCCTCCACCTGCTGCCAGTATTTCGCGGTGATGATATGCCCCAGGGGATACACGAAATTATGGCTTACCATCTTCGGCATACCGGTTGTGCCGGACGTAAAATAGAGGAGCATTATGTCGTCATTGGCCGCGGCGTCCGCGCTTTCGGCATCCGCCGGACGAGCGAATTCAAAAGGCTTCGTCCGATCCAGCCGCAGCAATGAGTGGAGATCGATCCACGGCGTTACCGCAGCGGAATCGGGCGCCGGCAGCGTATGTCCGGTATTGTGAACGCTGCGGATAAACGCCTTGAACCGGACGGCGGCGTATCCCTCGGAACGGAGCTTCGCTTCGGCTTCGTCAATACGCTGCATAATGGGTTCATCAACGCAGATGATGCCGGTAACGCCGGCCGCCTTACACCGGTACACGATATCTTTGGGCGAGAGCAAATGGGTTGCCGGAATGGCGACCGCGCGGAGCTTGTGCAGGGCAAGCAGAACGATCCAGTACTCCCATCTGCGCTTCAAAACCAGCATGACCGGATCGCCCTTCCCGATACCCGCGCCGCGCAGTACGGCCGCGGCTTGATTGGAAAGACGCATGAGTTCCGCATATGAAAACGAGGATTCCGCGCCCCGCTCATCGCACCACACCAATGCCGCGTCATTGGGCTTCTCCCGCGCCAATGTATCCATCACGTCAAAGGCAAAGTTGAAATTATCCGGTATTTCTACCTTGAAATTCTCATAAAAATCCTCATACGAGGCAAAATTCTGTTTTTTGATAAACGTATCCAGTATCGGCATATACTATCCTTATTAGTCATACTCCGGCGTTTGTATAATGAGAAAACGCCGGCAGGCGCGCCTCAAAACACAAATGCTAAAAACCTCGCGCCGGCCCCGCCGGCCGCTTTCATCCCATGAGGCTCTTGGGAATCATAGTACAGGCTGTCTCCGGGGCCCAGCTCAAACTCGCGTCCGCCGACCGAGATGAGCAGCCGGCCTTCAAGTACATAGTCGAATTCCTGACCGGGATGGGTGTTAAGGCTTATGGGCTTATGCTCGGTATCCGCGGACGCCTCAACGAGGAACGGCTCGGCTTTTTTCCGGTGAAAATTGTACGCCAAATTCCAATAGGTGTACATGGGGCGGCGGCTCACTTCCGGCGCTTTTCCCGCGCGCGTCAGACAAAGCGTACGCAGATTGGACGCCTTGCCGGTAACAAGTTCCGTAAGATCAACCTTAAACCGCACGGCAATCTCTACAAGCGAGCCTATGGGGAAATCCTCCTGCCCCGCTTCCCACGTCTTGTATTGCTCCACATCAAACCCAAGCTCTTCGGCAAGCGTTTCCGCGGAAATCTCTTCAATCTCGCGCAGCAGTTTTACCCGCGCGATAATATCGCGTACATCATCGGCCATGCCCGATCCTCCCTTTCGTATACTATATGAATACATACCATAGCATTGCCCTATTCTATACCAAACAGACGTTTTGCGCTAGTTGCCCGTCGCGCTTGTACGGGCGGCGGCCGCGGCGCCGATTAGGGCGGTTTGCACGGTAAAAGCGCGCGAACCGCCGGATGGCGGGAACGGCTCGGCGCGCCGTATGCGTTTATTTTGAAATAAACGGCGGGAATACGGTCCGCAGATGCCCATGATTTTCACCGGTTACGCATCCTTTTGATACAAAGAATCCGTGCCGCTTCGGGTAATCCGCGGACGCTTTTTCTTATCGCGCGCGTTTTCCCCACCCTACTGCGTTTATCCGTTGACGGTATTTCACTCTCGTGATACTTATAACAAACTATGAATGATCTTGCAGCCGGTATACCCGCATGGGGCATATTTTTAACGGTAACTTTGATTGCGGCAGTATCTTATAGGCAGGAAGGACTAGAACGGAAACGGGCGCGGCAAGAGCGCGTTACCAAGTTAGCCATAGCGGCGCTTAACGCTTTACGCGCGCGGAATGAAAAATTTGAAGATGGTTTCCATGACTTTTTGAAATCTATATACGGCAATTTTCCGCAGCAGAACTTGAAAGCGCTCATTTGCGGGTATTATGCGGCTTTATATAAAGTATACTTGATGCGTATAGATAAACTGTCGTCAAAAAATGTTTTCAATATTCTTATGTCAATAGCGGAATTCGGAAGTCTTTTAAATAACGCCGATGTACCGGAAATCATAAAAAACACGGCCGCACACACAGACCGTGCGAATATAAACGCTGAAATGCGCGCCGAATATTTGAAGGCGGCTCTTGAGTTGGTTATTAGCAAAATAGGAGGGCTTACAACTACCCGCGAGTTATACCCGCGGCGGATAACGGTTTACAACGGTGTATTGACCGGTATGAGAAGAACGAATACATAAACGGACGGCATACGGGAGCGTTTACGCCGGAAGACTTCAAGCAAAAAATTAAGGCGGAAGAAGCCGCTCGATATACGCCGGTGTGGAAAGACGGAATGCCGCAGGCGCCGGCGCCGGGAAGCATACCGGAATTGAGGGCGCTGCCGTGGAAGAAAGCGCGGCATATAGCGGCAGGGTTACGCTGCGATGTATTAAAGCGTGATAAACACCGGCGTCAATCTTGCGGGCGGACAGCGGGCGAGGCGGCGTTGGAAGCCGATCACACTATCCCCGTGTCGAAAAGCGGCACGTCAACGATGGATAATGTGATAACCCTGTGCATTGACTGCAATCGCGGGAAGTCCGCTCTCTAAAGCCAATGACCCGCTCTCTAAAACCGATGAGCCGCTCTCTAAAGCCAATAAGCCGCTTATTAAAGCCAATAAGCGGCTGACTAAAGCCGCTCAGCCGCCGACTAAAACCAATGAGCCGCTCTCTAAAGTCAATAAGCGATTCATTAAAGCCAATGGGCGATTCATTAAAGCAAATAAGCCGCTCATTAAAGCCAATGAGCCGCTCATTAAAGCCGATGAGCGATTCATTAAAGTCAATGAGCCGCCGACTAAAGCCAATAAGCCGCTCATTAAAGCCAATGAGTCCCTCATTAAAGCCAATGAGCGGATGACTAAAGCCGCTCATCCGCCGACTAAAACCAATAAGCAGATGATTAAAGCAAATGAGCGGATGACTAAAGCAAATGAGCGATTCATTACAGCAAATAAGTCCCTCATTAAAGCAAATAAGCCGCTCATTAAAGCCAATGAGCGATTCATTAAAGCAAATAAGCCGCTCATTAAAGCCGATGAGCGATTCATTAAAGCCAATAAGCCGCTCATTAAAGCAAATAAGCCGCTCATTAAAGCCAATGACCCGCTCATTAAAGCCAATGAGCGATTCATTAAAGCCAATAAGCCGCTGACTAAAGCCAATGAGCGGATGACTAAAGCCAATGAGCGATTCATTAAAGCCAATGAGCCGCTCATTAAAGCCGATGAGCGATTCATTAAAGCCAATGGGCGGATGATTAAAGCCAATGAGCCGCTCATTAAAGTCAATGAGCGGATGACTAAAGCCAATAAGCGATTCATTAAAGCCAATGAGCGGATGATTAAAGCCAATAAGCGATTCATTAAAGCAAATGAGCGGCTCTCTAAAGCCAATGAGTCCCTCATTAAAGCCAATGAGCCGCTCATTAAAGCAAATGAGCGATTCATTAAAGCAAATAAGCGATTCATTAAAGCCGATGAGCGATTCATTAAAGCAAATAAGCTGCTGATTAAAGCCGATGAGCGATTCATTAAAGCCAATGAGCCGCTCATTAAAGCAAATAAGCCGCTCATTACAGCCAATGAGCCGCTAACTAAAGCCGATGAGCCGCTGACTAAAGCCAATGAGCGATTCATTAAAGCCAATGAGCGGCTCTCTAGAACCGCTGATCCGCTGACTAAAGCCAATGAGCGGCTCTCTAGAACCGCTGATCCGTTGACTAAAGCAAATAAGCGGCTATCTAAAGTCAATGAGCGGCTATCTAAAGCTAATGAGCCGCCGGCTAAAGCCAACGAGCCGCGCTCTAAAGCTAATGAGCCGCCGGCTAAAACAAATAAGCCGCTCTCTAAAATCGCTGAGCGGCCGGCTAAATTAGGGAATATTGCGCCCTTCTTTCAGAGGGTGCGGGGCCATGTTCCATATCCGGGGAATATATACCCAAATGGTTTTTCGGGTACATTCTCTTCAATATGCTGCGTTGGCGCTTTAGGAACCCGATAATCTTTCTCCTCCTGTATGAATAAAAGCGGAAAGCATAATTATTCTTAACACATAACCGGAGATTTTCTGCCGCAAAAGACTTTTTCCGCTTACCGAATTTCTTTGGGAGCCTGTTTTTGCAGCGGCAGCGCGGCGGGGAACATACAGAGCCGGCAGCCCGCGCCCCCACGAATAACGGAGGGAACGCAGGCGTTAGGATTGGGAAGACGCGGCAAAGCGGGCGGGCGGAGACGGCGTTCCATCCCCGTCCGCATCCTTCACCTTCCGCTCCATCCGTTCTCCGCTTCTTTCCGCCCCAGAGGTGTTATCGCCCGTACCGTTACTACTCCTTCGATATTCTTAATCTGTTCAAGCGCATCGTCCGGTATCTCCTGTTCCGTATCAATAATATTATACGCAATATCGTTACGGTGATGATTCACCAGATCCGCAATGTTGATGCTCGTGCCTGCAAGGGTTGTGGTAATCTGCCCCACCATGTTCGGTACATTGCGGTTTACCACGAGGAGGCGGTACGGCGAATGTGTGTGCTTTTCGAGCCGGCATGAGGGGAAGTTCACCGAGTTTTTGATGGCTCCCGATTCAAGGAACTCTATGAGCTGCTGCGCGGCCATGACCGCGCAGTTGTCTTCGGCTTCCGGAGTCGAAGCGCCGAGATGCGGGATACAGACGGCTTTGGGCGCGGCAAGCAGTTCCGCGGAGGCGAAATCCGTTATGTAGGCGGCGAGCGTTCCTTCATGCAGCGCGGCGATGACGTCCGCTTCGTTTACAAGACCGCCGCGGGCAAGATTGACAAGGCGGCACCCCTTTTTCATAACGCTGAATTTGCTCGCGTCTAAAAGCCCCTTGGTAGCGTCTGAATACGGAATATGAAGGCTAATGTAATCGGATTTTGCGAGCAGCCCTTCCAAGGTTTCCGCCCGCCGTACCATGCGGGAGAGATTCCACGCGGCTTCCACAGAGATGAACGGATCATAGCCGATGACGTTCATGCCGAGGTTGAGCGCATCGTTGGCAACCATAACGCCGATAGCGCCTAGTCCAATGACGCCTAGTGTTTTGCCTTTGAGTTCCGGTCCTTCAAATTTGGACTTGTTTTTTTCAACAAGATCGGGAACTTCATCTCCCTTATCCGCAATGGACGTTGTCCAGTTGATGCCGCCGATGATGTTTCTTGACGATAGAAGCAGGCCCGCTATTGTCAGTTCCTTGACTGCATTGGCGTTTCCCCCCGGCGTGTTAAACACCACAATACCCTTCTTGCTGCATTCCTCAACCGGAATGTTGTTGTAGCCCGCGCCCGCCCGCGCAATGGCTTTGACGGTATCCGGAATCTCAACCGTATGCAGATCCGCGCTCCGTACCAGAATCGCATCCGGATTGGACAGATCGCCCGCGACCTCGTATGCCTCAATGGGAAAGCGTTTTAATCCTTCCGCTGAAATTTTGTTGTATGTTCGTATACGGTACATCATACGCTCCTTATAGAGTGCTCGAATTGTTCCATAAACCCAATCAACGCCTTTACGCCTTCAATGGGCATGGCGTTGTAGATACTGGCTCTCATGCCGCCCACAAGCCGGTGCCCGGCAAGGTTCACCAAGCCTGCCGCAGCCGCTTCCTTGACAAAGCGGCTTTCAAGATCGGTTTTTTTATCCGCAGGGACATCGCGATACACAAAGGGAATGTTCATCAGGCTGCGATCCGCCTTCGCCACCGGCGATAGGAAGGTCTTTGAACTCTCAAGATACGAATAGAACAGTCCGGCTTTTTCGCGGTTTATTTGTGAGATCGCTTCGATCCCGCCGAGATTTTTAAGCCATTCAAGGACAAGCCCTACCATATAGACGGCATAACACGGCGGCGTGTTGTACATAGAGCCTTCCTTTGCATGGGTGTCGTAGCGTAACATGACGGGCGTCCACGAGGGCGCTTTACCCATGAGGTCTTCACGAATAATGACAACCGTTACGCCTGCGGGTCCAAGGTTCTTTTGAGCGCCCGCATAGATAACGCCGAATTTGGACACGTCAAGCGGCTCGGACAGTATGCAGCTTGAGGCGTCGGTAACGAGAGGGACGGGGCCGGTTTCAGGTACCTTGTTCCAAGTTGTGCCTACAATCGTGTTGTTAAGGGTAATGTGGTAGTAGGCGTCATCAGCATCCGGCGCGGGCGCTACGGGAATGTAGGTGTAGGATTTGTCTTTGGAAGATGCCCCTACGGAAACGTCCGCATACTTGCCCGCTTCCTTGATAGCCTTATCCGACCAGATGCCGGTGTCGATATAGGATACCTTTTTTTGGGGCGAATTTTGCCCGCCGGACGTCTCTTGTTCAACTTGTTCAACGCCCGCAAGGTTGAGCGGTACCATAGCGAACTGCAAGGATGCGCCTCCCTGCAAAAACAACACGTTGTAGTGTGCCGGAATGTCCATAAGCTCGCGGAGTAAGGCTTCGGTCTTTTCGATAACCGGTTTGTAATCCTTTGACCGATGGCTCATCTCCATAACCGATTGTCCGGTTCCGTTGGCGTCGCACATCTCCGCTGCCGCTCTCTCAAGTACGGGAAGAGGTAATACCGAAGGTCCCGGCGAAAAATTAAACACTCTTTTCATATCAGAATGCCTCCTTGTGAAATATTTCACGGTATTATTAAAGAAATGTCAAGAGGGCATACCCCCTATATGGACGTTTGCTTCCAAATAAAATAGCTAACGGTCCGCTTTGCGGTCAAACGGCTTCTTGGGAAAAAGAACACGTCCTCCGAAATGCCCGCCTAATATGCCTGTTTACGCTTGGCCGGCTTCGGCGGATTAACTTCCGCAGCGGCTAGGTCATCCCGCTTCGTCTATGATAAAAGTCAAGCGCCTTTTGCGAAACCGCCTCTTTTTTGTTTCTCTAAAAAGAACGCCGGTACCGGCACGTCTTCATCTCATGGTTTACCGGATCCCGCCCATAATGGTACTCCCCCTCTTCAGCATCTGATGGATCTTCGCAAATACCCGCCTCCTCATCCCTGTCCGCACCGGCCCCGGCTTCTTGTATTTGCACAACTCTTCATACCGCCGCCGCCGCCGCGGGCAGCTTGCGCTTGCCGCCGCCGTTCATCGCATGGTTCAGGGGCTGCGCGGGTAACGCCGCGGGCAGCTTGCGCCCCGTCTTGTTCATCCACCGGTTCTCTCCGCCGCGAGATGCGCTTCTCGTTGGCAAGAGATGCGCTCATCGCAACCGGATTACCGGATAGTTTCCGTATCTTCTTCCGGCCCTTCCGGTCAAACAGCTCTTCCTGTGTAAAACCATACGCTTGCCCCTTCAGCAGGGAAAAGAAATACACGCAGGATAGATACAAGCGGAAAACATACGGGTAAGCTTGTCATAGCGGGCGCAAATCCCTCAAAACGCCGTGAGCCGCCGAAAAAACCGCTCCGTCTCATTTCGCCTCTTATATAGTTCCATGCGAAATTTCGTTTCGTCTTCATACGCCCTACCCATCAACGGAGTAACCGTATACCCCTGTGTTCCATAGTTTCCGGCGGCAATCGCCCCTCCATCGCATCAGGAACCTTGCCTCCGGATGCGTTTTGACCGGTGTCGGATGAACAACCGCGGGGCAAGCTCCGCGGCATACGGGAGCCGGCGCCTTCACCGCGACCAACGACGGGGCAACCCGCAAGCCATTTCCGACACACCTCACTCGGATGCCGGGGAACGCCGGCGGGAAGAGCATCGCCGGCGCGGGGTATGAACGCGGGGTGAAGAGGATGAAGTTCAGGAAAGATATCGGCACACGGGAGAGTATGCGGTATGACGGCGCACGAGATGAATATACCTGCACATGGGATAAGAAGCTGAAAAATACCGGAACCGGGACGCGGGTGAACCGTTCGATACGCGCGGAAGGAACCATTGGGGCAGAGAGAGCAGATTATCATTTCCGGCGGGTTATGACCTGTGGGAGCGGCGGGGTACGGTGCGGGCCGCCGCTTCTCCCTTGTGGGTGCGATGTGAACAAACCGTACCGACAAGGTGCGGCAATGCCGGTGCGGAGCCATCGTTACATCCGTTACAACAGGCGTCGTAGCGCAAGCCGGTGGGTACGCCCATTTTGCCGGGGATAGCGGGCGGCATTTCACCCCTACCGGCTCAACCACAAAAACCGCGGCGCCGCGGGCGATAAAGACCGAAACCCGCCCCTGTTTCCCTTCGGGAGCATATATACCGTATGGAAGCAGCGGCATCCCCAATCTAACGGGATTGGGGAGCCGGCGCCGGCACCGCACGCGGAAGGGAGCATCCCGAAAGGGAAGGCCTCGTAATGAAATGGTAACGTTACGGGAAATACTACACGCAAACAATCAAAAATAAATACCGGCGTACGCGGCCGCTTCGCGCGCCATGCCTGCCGTATGCGCCGCGCCGGCGGCGGCGGCTTTGGAGTTCGGCAGCCTAGGGCAGCCGCCGCGCTCCGTCCCCACGGCTCCTTCGCCGCGCCGGACGGGCGGGCTTGCTTACGCAAGCCATTATACGCCCGCCCGGCGGGTGAACCGCGGGTTTGCTACGGCCGAAACGCCGGACGTCCCTTCAAGGATTACTCTTCTTCTTCATGAACGTGGAATGCGGCGGCGGCCTTGATCACTTCTTCGGCGATCTTGCCGGAAATCGGGGCATAGTGGTCGAATTCTACGCTGAAAGAGCCGGTGCCGCTCGTGATGGAACGCAAATCTATGGAGTACCGCAATAACTCGGACTGAGGTACTTGCGCCTTGATTTCGCCGATGCCGCCGGCCGTGTCCTGTCCTAAAATCTTGCCGCGCTTGCCGGAGAGATCGCTCATCACGTCGCCCAAGTATTTGTCTTCCACAAAAACCGTCAGGTTGGTGATGGGTTCAAGTAAGGTTGGAGACGCCTGTTTCATTGCTTCGCGGAACGCATTGCGCGCCGCGAGTCTGAACGAAAGCTCGTTTGAGTCAACCGGATGCTCTTTGCCGTCAAGCAGGCTCACTTCCACATCAACCACCGGATATTGAGCCATAACGCCGCGTTCCATGGCATCACGGACGCCTTTTTCAATACCGGGAATGTAGCCTTTGGAAACGGCGCCGCCGAAAACCTTGTTATTGAATTTGTACTGTTCGCCGCGGGGAAGCGGGGCGATCTCAAGCACGACTCTGCCGAACTGGCCGTGTCCGCCGCTCTGCTTTTTGTGCGTATATTCTGCGGCCGCTTTCTTTATGATAGTTTCACGGTACGGCACACGGGGGATATGCGTTTCAATATCTATTTTCTGGGAAGCTTTAACCTTATCCAGAATAATATTGACGTGCAGTTCACCCATGCCGGAAATAACGGCTTCCTTAGTTTCCGTATTAAACGTATAGCGGAAGGTATGGTCTTCTTCGGCCGCGCGGAGAAGGGCCGCGCCGAGTTTGTCGTCGTCTTTTTTGGCCGCGGCATTCACGGCCACCGAGTGTACCGGCTCGGGCAGGCGCAGGGGCAGGAACATGAAAGACGAATCGCCCGCGGTGATTGTATCATTGGTCTTGAGGCTTGCCGACTTGGTGATGATCCCGACGTCGCCCGCGCCGATTTCCGTTGCTTCCTCAAGTTTTTTGCCCTGGCAAATGAACAGTTTTCCGATACGCTCTTTTTTATTTTCAGATGCGTTGTACACTTCGGAATCTTCGGAGAGCTTTCCGGTGATAACCTTTACCCATGAAAGTTTGCCGGAGAATTGATCGTAGGTTGTCTTTATGACAAGCGCGGCAAGCGGTTTTGAAGGATCCAGCGCGATATCTTTCGTGTTCCCTTCGGCATCGACCATCACGTCGTGCGCCGTTTTTGGACCGGGCGCAATATCGGCGATGAAGGTTAAGAAAGGAATAAGGCCGGAATTTTTGATCGCCGAGCCCGTGAACGCGGGCACGTATTTATGATCCGCAATCGCCTCGATAAGGCCGGTACGTATATCTCCGGGCTCAAGCGAGCCTTTTTCAAGGTAGCGGTCCATGAGCGTATCGTCTCCATCCGCGGCGGCTTCGATGAGCTGATCCCGTGCGGCCGCGGCGGCTTCTTTGTATTCCGCCGGAATACCGCCTTCTTTTTCAAGGGCGGTTCCGTCTCCTTGCACAAAATACGCTTTCTCGTTGAGCACATCGATAACGCCCTCGTACGTGGGGCCGATGCCCATAGGCAGGGTAACCGGTACGGGCGTAATTTTGAATTTGTCTTTTATATCGCGCAGTGTTTTGTCAAAATCCGCCCGATCTTCATCAAGGCGGGTTACAAAAATACCGCGCGGCTTCCGTCTTCCTTCAAGATTCCGCCATAGTTTAGCGGTTTCCATCTGTACGCCGGAGCATCCGTCAATGATCAGGGCGGCGAGATCGCACGCTCTGAAGGAGAGTATTACATCTCCGGTAAAATCCGAAGAGCCGGGCGTATCAAAGACGTTGATCTTCTTACCGTTCCACGTAATATGCGCCAAAGCGGTGTGAATCGAGATTTTACGCTCAATTTCTTCAAGACTTGAATCCGAGACGGTCTTGCCGGATGCAACCGGTTCAGCTTTTTGAATCACTCCGCCCGCGTATAGCAGATGTTCAAACAGGGTGGTCTTGCCGGTTCCGCTGTGTCCGGCAAGGGAAACATTTTTAATGGCATCAATAGCATAACTCATTAAACAGCTCCTAAAGATAAAGTATTATAGCTATGATGAGGCTGTTTTTGCGGCTTGTCAAGGGGAAAAAATAAATCCGCGGTTAATACGCGAAGCGTTCGCCGTTAAGGGGGCGCGGGCGTCTTTATAAGGGGGGGCGCTGTTTCCCTACCTCGGCCGGCATACGGCGGCCCGTCCGCCGCGCCCCCCTGTCTCCAGCCCCGCGTCGCCCGCAAGCGGGCTTAGGCGGGTCTTCCGCCACCCCCCAACCTGCGCCTGCGGCTGAACAGGCTGCGCCTGCATTACCCGAAGCCGCGCGCCTCCCTTGTACTACGATTATTTCCATCCGTCCGCAAAGCCTGATTTAGCGCTGTCAAGGTTCACAAGTGCACCTGCCGTAGCATCGCGCTCTTTACTACCCTTTACTACATACGCTACCTTTCCACGCTTTGCGGAATTAGTAGCGTCAATAGTACCGCCGCCGCGCTTGATAAATGTTCCTTCTTTATCTACAAATACACCGCCGCCCCGGTCGGAGGCAGTATTCCCGCGTATCTCTCCGCCCGTCATCGTAAATGTTCCGCTCCAATACACATACACGCCGCCGCCATGTCTACCGGGAATAGAACTGTTACGTCCGCCGGCAATATTCCCGCGTATCTCTCCGCTTGTCATCGTAAACGTGCCGCCCACATACACGCCACCGCTGTTATTCCCGTTTATCTCTCCGCTTGTCATCGTAAATCTTCCGGACCTGGATATATACACGCCGCTGCCGTTATTCCCGCGTATCTCTCCGCCTTGCATCGTAAACGTTCCGTCTTGCTCCACATACACGCCGCTGCTGCCATTCTCGCTTATCTTTCCGCCTGCCATCGTAAACGTTCCGCCTTTCTTCACATTCACGCCGCTGGCATTCGCATTGCGAACCGTTGAGCCTGACTTCATAATCAAAGTTCCGCCCCCCAGTACCTCTATAACGTAAAATGCTTTACCGCTGCCATTGAGGGTAATACCGCTCTCCAATATGAGCGTTATACTTTCCGGCACGGTAAAAAGTCTCCCGCCACCGCTGCCTGTAATGGCGCGTGTTGTTCCATCTCCTTTAAGAGAGATTGTCTTTCCCGTATTAGCGGTAAAGGCAACAGGATCGCTTGCAACATTGCCGTTTAGGATAATGGTATAAGTGCGATAAGTCTTATCATTGTTAATAGCGGCGATTGCCTGCGCAAAGGCGGACGGGGTACCTACGACTAGTTTATTCTGTGCGGCCGCCGACGCAATACGCCGTTCCTCTTCCGCGTTCACCGCGGTCGACGCAATACGACGCTCCTCTTCTGCTCTCGCGGCTCTCGCGGCCGCGGCACGGCGTTCTTCTTCCGCTCTCGCGGCCGCGGCTGCCGCAATACGCCGCTCCTCTTCCGCTCTCGCGGCTGCCGCAATACGCCGCTCCTCTTCCGCTTTTGCAGCTCTCGCCGCGGCTTCCGCATCGCGCCGTTCCTTTTCCCGCTGCGCCAGTATATGCTCTTGTCCGGTGAGCTTCAGCGCGAGTTCTTCCATGACCCTCACGCCGTCTTCTAGGCTCCGGTAATCCACCGACTCTCCGGCCTGCTGTATGCCCGTCTCAAGGTTTATGATCGCGGCGTTGAACTTGTTGAGGCTGCCCAGCCGCCGCGCGGTTACGGACAGCACAAGCCGCGGGTTTGTCCCTCTCCCCACAACGGGCAGGTACTCAT
>JAITAN010000138.1 GCA_031284105.1 Treponema sp.
TTTAAGAGAACATTATATACCGCTTAAAACAGGTTGTCAAGCGTTTTTTAAAAAAAATGTACAAATGATGCTAATTGGGGAAAAAAGGGGAAAATTGGGAAAAAAAGGGGGGAAAGAGGAAAGTCGTAATAAACGCCGCTGTTTGCCCTTACGAAACAAAGTCTGACCTGCCCGCTCCGCGGCAACGGACTAAAACAAACCGGCGGGGCGGGGACAGGGAAAAAGACCGCTATAAACGATTTGAAGTTCAAGATGCGGTAGGGCCGCGGGACGTTTTACCTCGTGGTATTTTCGGCAGCCATGCCGGTTCTCCAATGCGCCACTCAAACGAATAGCCGTCATCGCGAAGAGGGCGCAGCGTAAGGTTTGCCGCATAACCGGCCGTGAAAGAAAACCGCGCGGGATGGGGCTTTTTCCCCTCCCCCATCGGCTCATCGCCGCGCATCACCGCTTCCGCAAGGAGGGGAACCGCGCATCGCTCCACAACAACGCCGGCAGGAAACGCGGTTTCCGCCTGAAACAGGCGTTCTACCGGAAAAGCAAGGAGCTGCCCCCCGAAACAAAGTCCGCCGAGCGTTACGGCATCCCATGTTCCGGCGGTTATTTTCCCTGTTTTTCCGGCGTTTCTTCCATCCGCACGCGTACATTCCCGTAATTGCGCCGCAACCCGCTTGAGCTCGTCTTTTGCCAATGGGCGTGAAAGAACGGCGAGCGGGCTTGCGATGGGAAACGAAAACGCCCCGAAAAAGCCTGATGAAAAAAGCGAGCGCTTAAAAAGCGTTACCCCCTTCTTGCAGTCGCGGTGCGGTATAAATACTAATAAAACGGTTCCTTTTATTTCTATCATATTGCATGTATCGTCAAAGGTGTGCTATTATGGTAGATACATTATGCGGAATATTGCGTTTTTTTTGTTTATTTTGTTTATGTTACCCTCACTACTGCTTTTTCCTTCCTGTTCTTTTAAGAAGCAGGTGAGTTTTGCCGTTGACAGCGGAATCCTCTACGGATTTTCAAAAGAGAGCGTAGCCGGAATCATTCCGCTTACAAAAACGGGTAAGACGGCGTTTTCGTTTGAGAGCCCGGTACCGCTTCCGAGGGATTCTTCCTTTGAACTAGCCTATGCGGTACAGGGGTCGTTTGAGGGCGAAATGACGCTCCATATAGAAAGCGCGGGAATGGCCGCCGAAACGACCGATTGGGAGCTTCCCTTAGACGTTTCGCTCATCGCCGGACAAAAGCCCGACATTATACGGTTTGCGGTACCGGTCAATGCAGCAAACATCCAGAAATTCAGCGTCTCGGTTACTACACGGGGAAAAGCCTCCAAAGAGGAAGCTTTCCTTGAAATAAAAGCCGTGCGTACCACGAGACGGTGGTTCGGCTTCGCGTGGGAAGGAACCAAAGAAAAAGTATTGCTGGTAACGCCCTTTGTCCGGCAAGACAGCACAAGAACGGGTAATGAGTCGTGGCTCATCAACCCGCCGGAAGCGTTCAGGAGCAGCGGGAAGATTGAGCTTTCCGCCGCCGCATTCTACGATACGGCCGTAGATACAAGAACCGGCGGAGAAGATACGATCACGGTTGAACCCGGCGAAATATTTTTTGAATGGACCGCCCCTCATAAAAAGGAAAATTTCTTGTATGTACCGCCCGGTATGTTTCCCTCCCATCCCTATCCGATACGGGTAAGCATTTCAAGCCGCATGGGAATGGTCAAATTGGAGGCTTCTCCGCAGAGGGTATTTCCCCTTGTCCCCATTCCGGCGGATCCGGGCATAATACTCGCCTACAAATACGGCGAATGGCGGGACAACCGGTACGAGGTTTTCCGGTGGGAAGGCTTTCCGTCCCTGCTCATATTCGATACGGCAAATTATCAGGTACAAGACAAGCTTTTCAGACGGCTTGCGTTTTTTGTGGAAAAAGCCGGATACCGGGGCAGGCTTGTTTCGGATCAGGAGCTTGAAGGGCAGCATGGCTGGAATGCGCACGATTACCGCGCCGAAGACCTCGCGGCCTTTTTCGAGCGCGCCGAAGCAACGCATTTCCCGCTCTTGAAAGAAGAACAGGAGCTGGAAGAAATACTCTTTGCAAACGGCATCCTGAAAAGAGAAAAGAACGAAAAGATAAGCGCCGGCTCCGGGGCAATCATCTCCTTGTCAAGAGAGTCCCCGGATGCGCTCCGAAATCAGTTTATGGCGCACGAGGGGTTCCACGGGCTTTTTTTCATTGACGAGGGTTTTTACGTTTTCACTAAAAACCGCTACGACGCGCTTACGCCTGTGGCAAAGAACTTTATCCTTTCTTTCTTTGATTATCAGCACTACGATATCAAGGACAATTATCTGGTTCTGAATGAATTCCAAGCCCATGTACTGCAACAGTCGGCTAATCAGTCCTACTGGTATTTCGGCGGTACTCTGGCGTCTCGTCTGGAGGCTTCCCCTTGGCGCAGAGCAATACTCCCTAAAAAAGATGAGTCATCAGGCGCGTGGCCGGATATAGGGAAAGCCTTTCAGACCGAGTCGGCGGCATTTTCCAATTATGTAAATGAACGCTGGGGGTTTTCCGCGGGCAGAAATTGGCGGGTAAAAGTACGGTAACGCTCTATGTACACTATCGATAAACTCTATGAATCGGTCGTAAGAAGAGGCGCTGTGTGTGTGGGATTGGATACGGCTCCTTCTTACCTGCCTCCCCGCGAAATGAGAAATGCCGTGTCCGCGGCAGCCGCCGTACTGGACTATAACAAGGCGATCATTGATGCGACTTTTGATGCGTGCGCCTGTTATAAGGTGCAGATAGCCTACTACGAGGCGCTTGGGCTTGCCGGTCTTGCCTCGTATGCGGAAACGCTGCGGTACATCCGAAAAAAGAACGGCCTTGTCATTGCAGATATCAAACGCGGGGATATTGCGGACACGGCGCGGCAGTACGCGTATGCCCATTTTACCGGTGAGTTTGAAGCGGATTTTGTTACCCTTTCCCCGTACATGGGCATGGATTCGCTGGAGCCGTGGCTGTATTACGCCAAGAGTACCGGTAAAGGCGCATTTGTGCTTATGCGGACAAGCAACAAGGGTATGCGGGATTTTGAATATCAAGAAATGAAAGATGGCGGACGGTTGTACCATGCGGTTGGAGATAAACTCTCCGGTCTTGCAACAGCCTATGCGGGCGCGTATGGTTACGGCGCTTTTGGAGCGATTGTTGGCTGTACCGGACAGGAAGAGGAAGCCGAAGCAATTAGGCGGAAATACTCCAACCTTTTTTTCTTGATCCCGGGATACGGCGCTCAAGGCGGCGCTGCGGACGGCGCGGCCGCGCTTCTGCAAAATGGCAACGGGGGCATAGTAAATGCCTCGCGATCTATCCTCAAGGCGTGGCTCATGGCTGTGAGCAATACGGCGGATGCCGATGAAACGACTCTGGAAAGTATAGACAATCGTACAGCGGCTGAAGCAGCGTACAAGGAGGTCGTCAGCATGAGAGACACGATTAGGAACCGGGTTAAAGAATGAACATGAGTACTAGGCAAAGCGGATATTATACGGTTCTTGAAAACAAATCCATTGACGATGCGGTTTTCAGGGTAGCCGTTGCATGGAAACATGCAACGCCGCCCAAAGCAGGGCAGTTTTTTCTCATAAAACCCAGACGATCATCGGTACTATTGGGGCGTCCCATAAGCGTTGCGCATTACGATGGACGATCCGTTCATTTTCTCATTATGAAGCTCGGAGCGGGTACCAGAGAACTTGCCGAAACCGGAGAAGGCGAAGAACTCTCCATGATCGGCCCCCTCGGCAACGGCTGGGCCGACTTCCTGCCCGGCGTACCCCAAAACGGAAAACCCATCGCCTTTGTATCGGGCGGGCTAGGCTGCGCTCCCCTTATGTACTTTGCCGAAGAACCGGCGATCCGTTCCTTCCCCTCATTTCATTTTTATGCAGGCTTTCCTACCGCTTCGCCGCAATTAACCGGCATGATAACAGCCCTTCCCATGCCCGCGCACAAACTCATCGTTACAACAGATGATGGTACCGATGGCGAAAAAGGGTTCATTACGGATGCCTTGAACGCGGGAGACTATGCTGCGGTTTTTTCCTGCGGTACGCCCGCCATGCTCAAAACTGTAGCGGCAATATGCGGCAAAGCCGGAACCGCTTGTTTTATCAGTACAGAAAATCGTATGGCGTGCGGCGTCGGCGCATGTCTGGGCTGTACCGTAAGAACGGTATATGGTAACAAACGCTGCTGTACGGATGGCCCGGTATTCAACGCCATGGAGGCGCTTTTTGCCTGATAATCCATTAAAGAAAACAGATATTTCCGTTACCATTGCGGGCGTACCATTCAAAAATCCGGTGATCGCCGCGTCGGGAACCTTCGGCTACGGCAGAGAATACGCCGGCTTGCTTGATGCGGGCGCATTAGGCGGCATCTGTACCAAAGGGTTGACGCTTGAACCAAGCGCCGGAAACAGCGGCATGAGGCTGCATGAAACGCCCTCCGGCCTTATGAACTCCATAGGGCTTGAAAACCCCGGTATTCCGGCTTTCATAGAAAAAGAGTTACCCGCTTTACAGGAACTGCAACAACAGGGAGTCGTTATCATCGCAAACCTTTCGGGATCATCGGTAGAAGAATACGCCGAAGGGGCGCGGCTTCTGGATATGTGCGGCGTTGACATGGTGGAACTCAATATCTCTTGCCCCAATATAACATCAGGCGGTATGGCTTTTGGGCTTGAGCCGGAAGCCGCATTGTCGGTAGTGCGTCCGGTACGGAAGGCGCTGCTGCATAAGCCGCTCATGGTAAAACTGTCGCCCAATGCGCCCGATATCGCCGCAGTTGCTTCTGCGTGCGTTGCCGGCGGAGCCGATGTACTTTCCCTTGTAAATACGTTCAAGGCAATGGCCATAAATATTGAGAAACGGAGGCCGGTTTTCGATAATGTTCGCGCGGGGCTTTCGGGGCCTGCGATCCGTCCCATTGCGCTTCGGATGGTCTGGGATATTGTTCATACGCTCGCAGCAGAATCGGCGGCCGTGCCGGTTGTTGGGCTTGGCGGCATTTCCTGTGCGGAGGACGCTATCGAGTTTCTTTCAGCAGGAGCGAAAGCCGTACAAGTGGGTACGGCAACCTTCGTAAATCCCACCGCCATGATCGAAATCATTGATGGCATCGCCGCTTATATGAAGAAAAAAGGAATTTTTCGTATTGAGGACTTGAGTATTCGATAATTTCCGTATATAATATGCCTATGCGTTATAAAAACTCTTCGGTAGAAATTTCTCTTGAAAGTTCGCTCATTTCCCATCGTATTTCGTTTATGATCGCGCTTGTTTGTATTGCCGTATACGCGCTTGCGCTCATTTTTGCAGGTATAAGAGTTTACCGCATGGTTAGCGGACAAAATTTACTTGCCCAACAGGAATTCGCTGATTTTGTTACATATACTACGGCAGAAGGCAACCGGGGTTTTATGAATGAGCGGTTTCAAACCAATATTACCAATGCGCTCGGACTCTCAAAAACCCTACAGGCAGCTATTATTTCAAATGACTCCAGCGAATACGGGTTTGAACGCACGCAAGAAACCGGTATTGTGTGGAATGGCAGCAAACCGGTATTCAAAAGCGTTTTTGGTTTTTCAAAAACGCCTCTTTTTGCCGCGCTTGCGATTGAGGATCAGCGAAATGTAACGGTCAGAGTTATTTATAATTTTTTTGATTACGGAAGCCTGATTGTCATATTGAAACAGACCCTTGCCATAGTGGTGATAGGTTTCTGTATTTCCTGTATAACCCTGCTACTCCGATATCTTCTGGTAAAAGATACGGTGCCGGTGAGTGTGGGCGGCGATCCGCCCAAGGAAGACGATCTTTTCAACATCGACACGGAGACGGAGCAGGAACCGGATAATGATAGTTTCCTTGATGTTTTTGATACGGAAGACACCGACAGTTCCCAGGATATTGACGATGCCATTGAAGAGCCTCGTGATACAGAACCGGCAATTCTTCCGCTTTCTATTCCTGAAGGCGGGGCTGACAACACCCCGATTGGCACCAACATCAGTGAGGATGAATTTGCCGGGCTTTTCCCAAAAGAAGAAGAACCTACATACACTGCCATCGGTCTTAATTGGGAGGCAAACCTATTAGAAAAGCTCCAAGACGAACTGCATAGAAGCGATTCGTTCGATCAGGATTTGGCGCTGCTTATCGTAGAAATAGGTAATGAGCGGGACGAAACGGTGCTCTCCGCGTTGGCTGCCGAAGCAATAGATTTCTTTGTACTCCGCGATCTAATTTTTGAACGAGGCAACATCGGTATTATCGTGATTATGCAGGATACGGATATTGACGCCGGTTTTATCAGAGCAACCGAATTTCACGCTAAATTTATGGGTAAATACCCCGAATTTTCCCAAGACCTTAACCTTTTTATAGGCATCAGTTCCCGCTGCAACCGTGAAGTCGATGCGGATCGTTTGATACGGGAGGCGGGAGCCGCGCTTGGAAAAACTTCGGAAGCCGCTCCAATCGTGGCATTCAGAGTTGACCCTGAAAAATACAAAGAATTTTTGAAAAAACAAAGAGAGGAGTAACGTCCACCCATCCCAAATTCGGACGAAACTATTCCCCTAAAATCAGCGTTGTCTCAAGCGCTCCATCCAAGTCGAGATCGATTTTTTTGATAAGAGGCTTGCCTTGTTTGTAGGCGGTTTCAGATACAACCCTTCCGTCCAAATACTCACGAGCGCGCTGGGGAATCCCATTTATCAATTCTACGCGTTCTTTTGATCCGGAAAACTCCGCGCTGTCCCGTTCAAATAGAATGGAGGAAGCAATCAATGTACGTTCCGTAAGGATCACCGCTTGTTTATTCCTTTCCGGGTAAAGAACGCCTCCTTGAACAAGCTCAATAAGACGCAAGGGTTCAAAAAAGAAATCGTTTGGTTTTGGGAAATAACGAGAACCTTTGAGATCGGCGGACAGGATCGCCGGATACCGTTCCCATTGCACGGTAATGTCTCCGGTTTCCGCACGGATGGGAATACCGTTTTCAAATATAACAACAAGCTCCATGACATCATCTTGATCCGTATCTTCCATGTATGAGGCTATTCTACCACTACGGTAGGAAGTCTGTGTTTCAACGATCCCGTCTTTATCCGTGTCTACGGTAATAACGCCTGTCCACGATAAAAGTCGCTGCCGTATACTGATTCGACCCGTATCGGTACAAAGATTCCATACGGAAAGCAATACTTTTTTATCAATAACTGAACCAAAAACAGAATCAACCGCGGATTGCTCATCCATTAGTCCAAGTGAAAGTGCAATAGGAATTGAATCAGCGCTCGGTTTATATATAGCCAGATATGCGGCTACCAGAATCTTTGCCTCCTCTTCATAGGGTATAAACGGTACCGCCAAGTAAGCGAGTTCCGGATCGTATTCAATGAGAAAGGGAAGTCTGCGTAAACAAAGATAAATAAGGTTCTGCTCATTTCTTTCGGGCAATATATCACTCTCGGCAAAATAGGTAAAAATGATCCGTACAAAGACGGTGTTACGCGGATAAACGTCAAGTGCGAAGGTTGCGACTGTATCGAAAGCAACGCGATTGTTCAAGCCTTTAAAGGCTAGTAGCTGAAGTTCACATTTTTCAGCATTTTCGGAAACACCATCGAGCACGTTAAGTGCCGCAGAAAATTTATACAACCCGATAAGTATCCGCGCGCACAAAAGCTTTCCATGCTCATCCGTATAATACCGCCACCTATCAGCCGCAAGCGCTAGTTGGGCATCCTCCAGCACACGAGGGCGTGGCACGCCTTCGTGGAGATGAACAAGCGCCAATAAATAAGGTATGTCCGAAGATACATCGGCAAAGTCAAGAGCGCGCTCCAAACCGGCACGTGCTTCACGCCAGCGTCCCTCATCAACCATTTTTTGCGCCCATGTAAAATAATGGTACGCAAGAGCCGTATCGTTTTCCCTTGTATCAAGAGAAAACACAGATACCGTACATAAAAACCCAAGTGAAAAAAAAATCTTTTTTAGAAATGCTGAAATTCCAAGAGGATTATACAAGTACTGCCTCCCTCGGAGGTAATTCTAACAACAATCTAACTTCACCATCGGTTAAGGTCTCCCGCACCATTAGCATATCGGCAAGTTTTTCGAGTTTATCTCTATGCTCAATAAGAATGCTTTCGGCAAGCATTCTTGCATTATCCAGTATCTTTTTTATAGCCTTGTCAAGCCGTTTTGCAGTCTCCTCGGCGTAATCTTTATGGCGAGCGATTTCCTTACCAATAAAAATAGGCTCATCCTCCTGTCCATAGGCGACAGGTCCCATTTCCTCGGACATACCCCATTCGCATACCATATTCCGCGCCATTTCCGTAGCCTGTTGAATATCCTGCTTGGTGCCTGTGGTGGTCTCGTTAAAGCAAATTCTCTCCGCAGCCCAACCTCCGTAACAGATGGCGATTCTGTCCTCGATCCAGCCTTTAGTACGGCTGTAAACATCTTCTTCCGGTAGAGACATTGCCATACCGAGCGCACGTCCATGCGGCACAATAGTAACCTTATGAAGCGGATCGGCGTACTTGAGATAATAGTGGAGCAAGGCATGTCCGCTTTCGTGAATGGCGGTCATTTTACGCTCTTTATCGGAAATAACCAGCGTTTTTCGGGCTACACCCATGATGATCTTATCCCGCGCTTCCTCAAAATCAACCATTTCTACCTCAGTTTTATCTTTACGCGCAGCGAATAAAGCAGCTTCATTTACGAGGTTGGCGATTTCCGCACCACTCATGCCGGGTGTTGCACGGGCTATACGGTCCAGCTCAATGTCCTTAGCCAACGCTATCTTTTTGGTATAAATATTCAGGATGGCTGCCCGTTCCTTTATATCGGGCATGGCAACCACCACTTGCCTGTCAAAACGCCCGGGACGCAAAAGTGCGGGATCAAGCACATCCGGTCTATTTGTCGCCGCCAAAATGATAATACCTTCTTTTGCATCAAACCCGTCCATCTCCACAAGAATTTGGTTCAAAGTCTGCTCTCGCTCGTCATGCCCGCCGCCATAACCTGCGCCGCGCGTTCTTCCAACAGCGTCAAGTTCATCAATGAAAATGATACACGGCGCATTTTTTCTGCTCTGCTCAAAGAGGTCGCGCACGCGGCTTGCACCTACACCGACAAACATTTCTACAAAATCAGAACCTGACATATGGAAAAAAGGAACGCCGGCTTCTCCGGCAACCGCCCGCGCCATAAGGGTCTTACCGGTACCGGGCATACCTACAAGCAGCACGCCTTTCGGTATCTTTGCGCCCATTTTAGTGAATTTCTGGGGGTTTTTCAGAAAGGAAACCACCTCTTCAAGCTCATACTTCGCATCTTTCTGTCCCGCGACATCGGCAAAGGTTATCTTCTTATCCCCATCGTGGTACCGTTTTGCACGGCTTTTCCCAAACTGAAACGCCTTGCTACCCGTCCCTCCTTGTACGTTCCTCATCATAAAATAGATGAAAGCGAAGCCTATTATCCACGGCAGCAGTTCAAAAAGTATCCGCAGCAAAGGATTACTGGCGGAACCACCCTCTACAGCAATATCGTTCTCAAGCAGTTTCGGCAGCAAAGTCGGATCGTTGTAGGGAATAACGGTTTTAAAAGTTCCGCCCTTTCTGAGCATTCCTTCTATAAGGTTATTATCAACAATAACAATTTTATCTATATTGTTTTGCTCAAGCTGATTCATAAAACTGGAATACGGCAACACCTGTACGGCAGGTCCTGTTGGTCTAAAAAAAGTTACACCCACAAGAACAAGTGCTCCTATCAGAAAAATTAAGGCTGCGGGAGCTGGTTTACTTTTTCGATTCATATCATTAGCCATTGCTACCTCCACTATAATCGACCGTTATTTTTCCGCTATCTGTAGAATGGATCACGGCGGGAAACGATTCTTCACTCACTTTTATCTTTTCTTCTTTTCCTATTATATAACTTCCATTTTTTTTAATCAACATACCACGCTGTAAATCGCACACGTGTTCTTCAGATGTATCGATTCCATCGCGAATAAACAAAGCAAAGCCCGTTTCTGAAAATTCCTGCTGTTTCGCGATGACTACTTTGTCTTTTTCTTTTGAAATCCTCACCCTTCCTGTCTCAACTGCATTTTTACAGCCTCGGCAGAAAAGCCGCAACGCCGAACGCTTCGGCGGCACGGAGGCATCATCCGCTTGGTTGATGCGGTCTATTGCCTTGAACAGAGCTTCTTCCCGTACAATTTCAGGTATAGAAAAAAAAACCGCGGTTGTAGACATTTTTTTTCTGTTACCGTCCATTTCATCAGTCCAAGTAATATGGGCAGAGGCTTCCTCTTCAAGAAAGTCTGCAACATAACGCTGAGTTTCAGCGCCTGCAAGCACATTCTTTCTCCACGTAACTGTTGGTTCAGAGAAAAATTCATCCAGAATCGGTATGAGTTTAAGACGGATACGATTTCTCATGTAATGAATATCGCTATTTGTAGAATCGGTACGGAAGGGAATTACCCGCTCTTCAAGATAACGCAACGCATCTGCGCGGGGAATAAAGAGCATAGGACGGAGTACGGGGTACTGCTCACGCTTCATACCTGCAAGCCCGGCAGAACCGGAACCTCTTAAAAAACGCATCAGTATGGTTTCCAAAAGATCGTCTTCCGTATGGGCAACGAGAATCCGTTCCGCGCCGATACGCGCCAGTTCTTTTTTCCACGCCCTGTGCCGAAAGAGCCGCGCAGCAGCCTCTATGCCGATACCTCGCTCTTTTGCGGTTTGTTCAACGGTTCCCGGTGGAATGATCGTAACGGTACACGGCACATCAAGCCTAACACACAACCGTTCAACGGCTTCCGCATCGCCCTGTCGCTCGGCTTCAGCTCTAATGCCGTGATCCACGTGTAGGCAGCGCAGTCTGAATCCGCGCTCCCGAGCTATAACAGCCATCGCAGACAACAACGCCGTAGAGTCCGCGCCGCCTGAAACGGCTATTAAAAATAAAGAGCCGACAGACCAGGTACCCAATCCGCCGGCAATCTTTTTCTCAAAATCATTCATGTAGAAAGGCTGCCGCCATAAAGCCTCATTTTTTATCAGTAGCGGCCGCGGCAGCAGGCTGATCGGAGGCAGAGACGGCTTCTTCTTCAGCCGAGGTATCGGCTTTAGCGAATTTCACCAACGCCACTACCTGATCGCCGGAAGAAACAAGTTTAACATTCTCACCTAAAGCAATGTCGCGCACGTGAATAGATTGATTCGCTTTAAGACCGGAAATATCAACAGCGATCCGTTCAGGCAGGTCTTTGGGAAGACACTCAACCTCGATCTCGTGTAAGGGCAATTCAAGAGTTCCGCCATCTCGTACGCCTATTGGGGTTCCCTGAACAAGAAGATGCACCTTTGCCCGCATGGTAACATCTTTTTCAACCACATAAAAATCAACATGCAGGATATTACCATCACGAACATCACGCTGTGTATCTTTCACAAAAGCATCATAGAATTGCCCGTCAACATCCACCATTACAATAGTACTTTCGGTAATGTTTTTCACGCTACCGGCAAATTCTTTCGCGTCAAGATCAATAGGCAAAGACTCGACCGACCGCCCATATATAACCGCGGGTACACGCCCTGCCTTTCTGAGATTACGGGCTGAAATTGAACCGCTTCTTTCCCTTTTTCTTGCCGACAATACAACTTTACTCATGGTTTCTCCAAATGTTTGTTTATTTCACTCCATACGCCTGTATGGAACATGATAAATTACCCATTAAAATTACTTTACTACATTTGGGACGACAGGGTTCGAACCTGTGCATGCCGGAGCCAAAACCCGGTGGCTTACCTCTTGCCTACGTCCCAAGGAACATATCTAAAATCAAAGTTTTAGATATTCCATTTTTTATATTTCCAGAGTCGGATCATCACTTCCTGATTCATACTTATTCAGTATCTCTTTTTGCAACTCCGCTCTGAATTCGGGATTAATGGGGTGCGCTACATCTTTATACTCTCCGGAACTCGTCTTCCGGCTCGGCATTGCTACAAAAACCCCATTTTTCCCTTCAATAATTTTTACATTGTGTACCACAAAGCAGTCATCAAAAGTAACCGTTACGTACGCCTTGAGTTTTCCTTCACCGGATACTTTACGGATTCTGATGTCGGTAATCTTCATGACTCACCTCCTTCAAAACATGATAACACAATACAATACTTCTTTAGAAAAAGCAAGAGGTGAATGGAATTATTTGAACGAAATTTTTATCATCAATCAACAAATTTCCGGTGTATTCTGCCGCCTGTTTATAACTAAAAATACCAAAACAACTCGAACCGGAACCGGATAAACCCAAAAAATCCGCTCCCCCGTTCTTAAGCGCCTCAAATATAGCGGAATATTCTTTTTTATGTTCTTCTCTTAGAAAAAGAGATAAGAAATCATTATAATAACGCCATTTTGAAGGATGATCCCTCAAACCTTCTATCAAATCTTTCTCAGTTAAAGAAGATTTCGATTCGTTAATACACGAAAACCTACCGTCATACTCCCGTTCTTTATCCAATAAATGGAAAGCAGAAACGGTCTTACTTTCAAAATCAGGAATGGTCAGAAGCACCCAGAAATCCCATGGACATGCAATTTTTCGTATGCGCTCTCCCTTTCCCGAAACATACGCCGGCGTCTTGTACAAAAAAAACGGCACATCGCCCCCCAGTTCCGCAGCCATTTCACACAATGCATCAAACGATAGCCGCGTTCTTGCCAAGTCATCAAGCGTACACAGCGTTACCGCGGCATCCCCCGACCCGCCGCCCAAACCGGAACCAATCGGAACCCTTTTCTCAAGCGCAATCCGCAGCCCCTTGTTCCAGCCGGTCCGCTTTCTAAAAAGAGAAACCGCTTTATACACAAGGTTTTTTTCCGGCGGTATATCGCCGGAATTTTCTCTATAATTCCTATGAGGTACATTCCAGAACACCTGCAGATCGCATACCAACGGTTGATCAAGTACATTAAAAGAAAGAATATCCCCCCATTCCAATGGAAGAAAAATACTTTCCAGATTATGGTAGCCGTCTGGTCTACGGTCTTTCACTTCCAGATGAAGGTTAATTTTACATCTTGCCCGAACTACGCTCTCATTCATAACCATAGGGAGGAGACTAATCTTTCTCATCAGCCTTCGACAACCGCTATCCTTTCATATCCAAGAAAGACGATCCTTCTGTAGCTGTAAATGAAGCTTTTCGTTTTATGTAGGGATTGTTTCTGAGTAGTTTCAATTCTTCCCGAAATTCGTTCATCCGCTTTTCGAGCAAACCGCGGTTTTGTTTTACCTTATTGTCCGCCTCAACTCTGAGCCGTTCAAGCGCGGTCCGGATTTCCGGTATATCGGGAGCGGATAGGGATCCGCCGGTTTCTACAGAACGTGTTTCTATATGAGAACGGTACTGCATTTCAAGCGGAGCTATAACCTTCCGAATGGAGAAAATGTCGGAAATTATTTTTTCCTCCATTTCAACATACGTAAGGATATCCTCGGCCTTGCCGTTTTCTATAATGCCTTTTTGTTTTTCAAGGGTTTCAAGGTAGACGCTAAAGCGCTCCCGCTGCGCGATAAGAAGCTCGCGGAAGCGTTTGACAACCGCCACTCGTTTTTTTAATTCTTCCGCGGAAATTTCACTCAAAGCAAGAACCTGCTAAAACGAAATATTGACGCCGTTTCTCGGCGCCGTACCTTTTTCACCGACAGCGGTATTTGATGCAACTTCATTCCACGTATTACGAAGTTCGCTCACCATATTACGAACAATAGTGATCCGCCGTTTATCATGGTTTATATTCGCCTCAAACAGTTCCTTATTAAACCATGAATAGAGAGCAAAAAGATTCGTCGCAATCTCCCCGCCCTGCTCCATATCTAATGACGTCATAAGTTCGGTTATAATGTTTTGCGTTTTAATTACCGCTTTACTGATAGGCTCTATTTTCCCCGGGTCTGTTTTTTCCCCGCCGCCGTATTCATCTAAAAGGTCTATTGACTTATCCAACTGGTGGACAGCCTCATCATAAAGTTTTACCAACAACTGCGCAGGGCTTGCGGTTGTTATATCAGTATTTTTATATGAAGACAATGCATTATATGCCAACGCCTTTCCCTCCATGTGAGCTACCAAAAGCTTTAGCCTTTGGATTCCCGTTTCACGAACGAAACGCAAGCCGTTAGAAGAATATCTAACAGTCCGGCGGTCCCCGTTTCAACAAGCTGTGATTAATCTATCATTATCTATTGTTCTTGTCAAGCATACTTTCTTTGCAGTTCTCTATGTTCAAAGTACATCCGGCTATCAGCGACTGCAAGGAACTATGTTCCTTGCGCCTTGCTTCCGGCAAGCGGGGACGTCATATCTATCTTTTCATCGAACGTATGTTATAATACCAAAAGGAGCATGATATGAACATACTATTACGGCTGGAAGAAGAGGGCGATTATGGGATTGTTGAGGAAATAACAAGGGAAGCGTTTTGGAACGTCTATGTTCCCGGGTGCGTTGAACATCTGCTTGTCCATAGGCTAAGGCAGGCAAAAGAGTTTGTTAACGCATTGGATTTCGTGGCGGTTTGCGATGACGCCATTGTGGGAAATATCGTATATGTAACAACGAAAATAATAGATGAACACAAAGAACATACCGTTTTGACCTTCGGTCCCGTAAGCGTTCCGCCTGAGTATCAGCGTAAAGGCATTGGGAAAAGCTTGATAAACCACACAAAAGCATTGGCGAAGGAAATGAATTACAAAGCCATACTGCTATACGGCGATCCCGAATATTACAAGAAATACGGATTTAAGGAATCGAAAGCATACGGAATAACAAACAAGGAGGGGAAATTTCCTGCCGCGCTGCTGGCGCTGGAATTATACCCCGGCGCGCTGAATGGAATAAAAGGCGTATATGACGAGGGGGCGGTATACGAAATAAACGAAGACGCAGTAAAAGAATTTGAAAAGAGGTTTACAAGGAAGGAAAAAGGCATAACAAAAACGCAGGAAAGATTCAACGAATTATCAAAGACGTTTGTATAGCCCTCGCTCGGCGCCGCGCATTTCGAGCGCGGCCGCCGCTTTAACCGCGAGCCGTATCATGGCTCAAGCGTTATGCCCATAAGGAAAAAAGGGAAAGTTGTTTATTCACGCGGTTTTTCATAATCAAGGGAGTATTTCTTTTCAGAATATGTAAGAACGCGGCGTTTTATTTCTTACGGCATATCCGCTCCCGATGCCGACGCCGAAGTTTTGGAACGGTACGTATAGAGTATCAAAATAAAATATATCCACTATCAATATAAGGCGGACTTTCTCGAAACGCTTGTATTTATCTTGTATCGGCAGAAAAATTGTAGTCCAATATTTCGATTTCAACTAGGGCGTGTTCACACTAAAGGAAAGAGAAGAAAAAGCAGATAAAATAAGTATGGAACTAACAGAAGAGCACTATCAAGAGATAAAGGGATTGCTGCCGAAGCAGCGGGGACAGG